>JAKDNL010000630.1 GCA_030451825.1 Pseudonocardia sp.
GGTGTAGATCCGGGCGGTGGCGGCGGCGATCCTCGACCAGTCGAAGTCGTGGCGCAGGCGGGTCTTCGCGGCGCGCGCGCGGCGGGCGGCGGCGGACGGGTCGGACAGGGCGCGCGAGACCGCGCCGGCGATCCCGGGCACGTCGCCGGGGGTGAACGTGACGCCGGTCTCGCCGTCGCGGACCACCTCGCCGAGACCACCGGCCGTCGACGCGACGAGCGCCGCCCCGGCCGCGGCCGCCTCCAGCGCGACGATCCCGAACGGCTCGTAGCGGCTGGGCAGCACGACCGCGTCCGCGGTGCGCAGCAGCGCGGCCAGGTCGGCGTCCGGCAGGTGCCCGAGGAACTCGACGCTGCGCCGGACCCGGTGCGCGGCGACCCGCTCGTCGAGGAACGCCCGCTGTGTGCCCGACCCGGCGACCAGCAGCCGGGTGCCGGGGTGGCGCCGGCGGATCCGGGGCAGTGCCGCGATCAGGTCCTGGACGCCCTTCTCGTACTCCAGCCGTCCGAAGTAGACGAGTTGTGGCCCGGATGCGGACGCGCGTGCGGCCCGGGCGGCCCCGGCCGCGGCACGCGAGACACGCCAGCGCCCGGCGTCGATGCCGTTGTGCACCACGGTGACCCGGTCCGGATCCAGGTCGTAGAGCGTGGCCACCTCGGTGCGCATCGCCGACGAGCAGGTGACGACGGCGTCCGCCCGGTTGGCCAGCCACCACTCGCATGAGTGCACCTGGCGGTTCAGCGGGGCCGAGAGCCATCCGGTGTGCCGGCCGGCCTCGGTGGCGTGCAGCGTGGCGACGAGCGGGACGCCGGCGATGTCGGCGATCGCGACGGCCGGGTGCGCGACGAGCCAGTCGTGGGCGTGCACGACGTCCGGGGTCCAGCCCGGCAACAGCGTGACGAGTGCGTGCCGCACCAGCGCGTGCCCCATCGCCAGCGTCCAGGCCACCATGTCGGTGGCGAACTCCAGGTGCGGCGGGTCCTCCGCGACGCGCAGCACCCGCACCCCGTCGACGCGCTCCTCGGCCGAGGGGTGGGTCGTCGGGTCGGTGCCGATCGGCTGCCGGGACAGCACCACGACCTCGTGCCCCGCCGCGACGAGCTCGCGGGACAGCGCATGCACGTGCCGCCCCAGACCGCCGACGACGACCGGCGGGAACTCCCAGCTGACCATCAGCACCCGCATCCGGAAGATCCTGGCAAACCCCACCCGATCGGTTACCGGCGGGTAGACCGGATCGGCCCGTCCCAGGGGCGCACCATCGCTGCGGACGGCCCGGAGCGCAGCCAGGGTGCGTCACTCGTGGTCGTGACGGTCCGCGCGGGCCGACCCCGGGATTCTGCACCCGAGATGCGCGTCACGGTTTCGAATCGGCCCGGCCGCAACCGTGGGGTGCATCTCGGGGGTGGTCCGCGCGTCAGCCGGGAGGGGCGAGCAGATCTCGGGCGTCGAGGTGGCCGAACGTGGGGGGACTCGCGTCGGTCCAGTGCTCGATCCGGCGGACGGCGGCGCGGCGGCGGCCGTCGCGAAGCAGGCCGGACAGTTCGCGGACCCGGCCGGCGTGCAGGTCGGCCCGGTCGAGGGCGTACCCGGCGGCGGAGTCCTTGCTGACCATGAACGCCCAGTCGCTGGACAGCGCGTGCAGCGCCTGGTCGGTGAGCAGGTCGCGCAGCGGGTCGCGGACGACGCCGCCACCGGCCGGGGTGACGACCGCGCCCGGGCCGCCGGCGGCCGGGACGGCGTCCACGGCGGCGAGCAGGTCGGCCTGCACTCCGGCGTTGCGCTCGACCAGGTCCGACACCTGCGGCCCGGCCCAGACCCGCCAGTCCTTGCCCGAGCCCCACGAGCTCTCCGCGAGCTCCACCGGCTCGCCGACCAGCCCGTCGGCGACGGCCCCGCTGAGCGTGCGCACCGCCACTCCCGCCTCGGGCAGCGCGCGCAGGACGGCCTCGAGCCACTGCGGGCCCTCGTGCCACCAGTGCCCGAACAGCTCGGTGTCGAACGCGGCGACGGTCAGCCCGGGCCGTCCGAGCTCGTCGCGCAGCCCGCGCAGGCGGTGCACCACCGTGTCGACGAAGTCGCGCGCGTCCCGTGCCACCGCGCCCGCGGCCCGGGACGGGTCGTAGGGACGCTTGTGCCCGGACGGGACCCGGCGGCCGGTCACACGCGCCGGTTTGAGCCCGGATCCGTGGTCCCAGGTGTGGAAGTCGCGGTACTCGGCCGAGCCGGGATAGCCCTTGCGCGGTGACCACACCCGATAGGTGACGTCGAGGTCGCGGCCGAGGCACAGCACGTCCGAGTCGCCGACCGGGTGGGCCAGCCCGGTGCGCCCGCGCAGTGCCGGGCCGTCGACCAGGAAACGGGAGACGCCGGCGTCGGCGTACCCGCGCTCCATCCCGGGGGCGTAGCCGCACTCCGGGGCCCAGATCCCGGACGGCGCCGACCCCAGCCGCAGCGCGTGGTCGGCCAGGCCGGCGTTCAGCGAGAACCGGCGCACCCGCGGGTCGAGCAGCGGCGCGAACGGGTGCGCGGCCGGGCCGCCGAGCAGCTCGACGGCACCGGAGTCGGACAGCGCGCGCAGCACCGGGGACCCGCCGTGGCGCCAGTGCCGCTCGAACTCGGTGGTCGCGGCCGTGGACACCCGGTGCTCGTGCGCGGCGAGGTCGGGCAGCCGGGGCGCCGCGGAGTGCGCGCGCAGCGTCCAGCCGCCGAGCCAGTCGTGCACCCCGCGCAGGCAGTGCGGGTCGTCGAGCTGGGCGGCGAGCACCGGCGTCACGCCGAGGGTGAGCAGGTCGCGGCGGCCCTCCGCGGCGAGGCGGCGCAGCATCGCCGTCACCGGGAGGTAGGCGTGCGCCCAGGACTGGTAGAGCCACTCCTCGCCGACCGGCCACCGCCCGTGGTGCGCCAGCAGCGGCAGATGCGAGTGCAGGACCAGGCAGAACGTGCCGATCGGGTCCCGGGGCTCGCCCGGTGACGCCGTGCCCGACGGGGCGGGGGAGGGCGTGGCCGTCACCGGCGGCGTGCCGCGACCAGCAGGTCCAGGCTGTCGCGCAGATCGTCGTGGTGCAGCACGAAGTCGCCCGCGCGGACGCCGGTGACGTCGCGGCGCAGCTCGGCGGGCCACGGGCGCCCGGACACCGCGACGGACAGCTGGGCGTCGACGAACGAGCCCCGGTACTTCTCGTCCAGCGCCCGCAGGTGCGGTCCGTGCGAGAGCCCACGCACCGACACGTCGTCGAAGCCGGCGTCGGAGACGAGGCCGGCCAGCTCGTCCGGGTCCAGCTCGCGGGTGTGGAAGGGGTTGAGCGGGGTGTCGCGGCCGGGCGAGAACGTGATCCGGTTCGGCGTCGAGACCAGTAGCCGGCCGCCGGGGCGCAGCACCCGGCGGCATTCGCGCAGGAACCGCTCCTGCTCCCACAGGTGCTCGATCACCTGCAGCGAGACCAGCACGTCGACCGACCCGGTGACGGCCGGGAGCGCGACCAGGTTCGCCCGCGCGAGCCCGACGCGCGGGTAGCGACGGGCGACGTGCGCGGTGGTCGGGCCGTCGTAGTCGAGGGCGAGCACCCGGCGGGCGGTGCCGGCGAGCAGATCCGCGCCGTAGCCCTCGCCGCAGCCGGCCTCCAGCACCACGGCGCCCGAGCAGTCGGCGGCGATCGCGGCGTAGACGACCTCGTGGCGGCGGAACCAGTAGTTCTCCTCGGCGATGCCGGGCACGGTCCGCT
>JAKDNL010000631.1 GCA_030451825.1 Pseudonocardia sp.
CGGGCGCCCGGGCTCCCGTTCGATCCGGACCGCCTGCGCCCGGGCCGTCTCGACACCCGACCGGGCGACGGCGGCGAGCCCGAGGTCGTCTTCACCCCCGGGTCGTCCGCGATGAACCTCAACGGCACCACGCACGGCGCCGTGCTGGCCGGTCTCGCGCAGGCCGCCCAGACCCTGTTCCTGCAGCGCCGGGCCCCCGGTTCCGGCCGGACCGGCACCGGCGCGCGCCCGCTGTCGATCACCGCCGACTACCTGCGCCCCGCCCAGGTGCAGGAGACGCTGCGGGCCCGCACGGAGCAGGTGCGCGACGGACGCCGGTTCTGGACGCTGCGCACGGAGCTACTGCTGCCCGACGGGCGACCGGCCGCCCGGGTCACGGGGAACGGGATCTGGGCCTGATCGTCGGTGTTAGCGTCGTCACCGGGCGCCACCCACCACCACCGGGCGCCCGGTGAGAGGAACGACGATGACGCAGGCACCCCGGATCGCGGTGATCGGAGCTGGCCCGTCCGGCCTCTACACCGCGGAGGCCTTGCTGAAGGAGGACCCGGACGTCACGGTCGACGTGATCGACCGGCTCCCCGCCCCCTACGGCCTGGTCCGCTACGGCGTCGCCCCGGACCACCTGAAGATGAAGTCGGTGATCCGCGCGCTGGTCGGCACGTTCGACGACGCGGCGCGGGTCCGGTTCCTGGGCAACGTCCGGGTCGGCGAGGACGGGATCCCCGGCGAGGTGCTGCGCGAGCACTACCACGGCGTCGTCTACGCCTCGGGCAGCTCGGTGGACCGCCGGCTCGGCGTCGAGGGGGAGGACCTGGCCGGCAACTTCGGGTCCGGGGCGTTCGTCAGCTGGTACTGCGGGCACCCGGACTTCACCGGTCTCGCCCCCGCGCTGGCCCACCCCGGCGCGGTCGTGGTCGGCGCCGGCAACGTCGCCCTGGACGTGGCCCGGGTGCTGGCCCGCCCGGCCGAGGACCTGGCCGGCACCGACGCCCACGACGAGGTGGTCGACGCCCTGCGCGCCAGCGCGATCTCCGACGTGCACGTGGTGATCCGGCGCGGGCCGCAACACGTCAAGTTCACCCCGGCCGAGCTGCGCCAGATCGGGAAGCTGGACGACGTCGAGGTCCTCGTGCACGACGACGGCGTGCTCGCCGCCGGCGTCGAGGAACCTCCCGAGCGCCGGATGCGCCAGAACCTGGAGATGCTCACCGAGTGGGTCCAGAACCCGCCCGGGGCAGGCGGGCGCCGTCGGATCCACCTGCACTTCCTGCGCTCGCCGGTCCGTGTCCTCGGCGAGGACGGCAGGGTCACCGGGATCGAGCTGGTGCACAACAGGATTGACGCGGAGAAGGTGCGCGCCACCGACCGCCACGAGACGCTCGAGGCCGGGCTGGTCGTGCGTGCGATCGGCTACGTCGGCGAGCCGATCCCCGGGCTGCCGTTCGACGAGGAGACCGGGACGGTGCCGCACGAGGCCGGACGGGTGATGCTAGGCAGTGAGCCGGTGCCCGGCTGCTACGTGGCCGGCTGGATCAAGCGCGGCCCGAGCGGCGTGATCGGCACCAACAAGGGCGACGGATCCGAGACCGCGGCCTCGCTGCTGGCCGACCTGCCGGGTCTCGCAACGCCGGCATACCCGGACCCGGACAGCGTGCCGGAACGCTTGTGCGAGTACGGGATCGAGCCGGTCTTCTGGGAGGACTGGCAGCGCCTGGACGCCGAGGAGATCCGCCGGGGGGAGCAGCGCGGCGGCACCGACCGGGTCAAGATCGCCGAGCGGGACGCGATGCTGGAGGCGGCCCGGGGGTCGGTGCGTCAGGCAGGGTGAGGACGGTCTCCATGGTCGAGCACAGGTCGGCCAGGAACGCCTCGAACCGGTCCACCTCCTCGGCGGATAGCGGGCGAGCATCGGGCCGAGGTACTCGCCGAGCGGGCCGAAGAACTCCTCGCGGGCTCCCGGATCACGATGGATGTTGGTGCGATACAAGTGCACACCAACATTGCCAACATCGGGGGTGCGGGATGGCGGTCACCCAGATCGATCTCGACGACGAGGCGCTGGCCGAGGCCATGCGACTGTCCGGTGCCACGACGAAGAAGGACACCGTGAATCTCGCGCTGCGCGAGTTCGCCGCGCGGCACCGGCGCCTCGAGGCGCTGGAGCACTACGCGTCGGCGGCGCTGGGCTGGGACTACCCGGGCTGGCAACGTCACCGTGATGCCGACAAGAACCCGGTGACGTGATCCGTTATCTGATCGATTCGTCCGCATTGTGGCGCGTCCTGCGGGACGACACGTTGCGGTCGGAGTGGGCCGAGGTGGTGTCCGCGGGGGTGATCGGCTCCTGCGCACCGCAGCGGGTCGAGTTCCGGCGAAGCGCCCGTACCGTCGACGAGTACGAGCAGATGACCGAGATGTTCGACGCGCTCTACCCGACCGTCGCGGTACCCAAGACCGCCTGGGGCTGGATCGACTCGGCGCGGTACCGGCTACTGCGCGTCGGAGCCCACCGGGCGCTGTCCGTGGTCGACCTGTTGGTCTGCGCCACCGCTGCGCATCACGGCGTCTGGGTCCTGCACGACGACGCCGACTACGTCACCGCCGCCCGTCACCTCACCGATCTTGCCGAACGGCGCGTCCTGGACGTCCCGTCGCGAGGGTGAGGGCCACCCGGGGCTGATCAGTACGGGTCGACGGCGACGACGCAGGGCATGTCCAGCATCCGCTCGCCGAAGGCCTCGCACTCGGCGGGGGTCATCGACAACGTGGCTGTGACCGAGCTGTAGGCGATGCCGTCGCGGACGTCGACCGAGAACTCCCGCAGGGCCCGGCCGCAGGTCTGCAACGCGGTCGCGACCGCCATCACGCCGTCCATGCCGTCGCAGGTGACGACGGTGTGCCGGCGCGGCATGCGCGTCGCGATGTCGGCGATGTCGGGGGAGAAGGTGATCGGGCGATCGGTGGTGATGCTCATGATGGTGGCTCCGTGCGCTGCGCGAGAGATGCGATGAACGCGAGCCAGGTCTCGATCAGATGAGGGACGCCGGGTGCGGCGTCGGGCGCGTCGGTGGCCTGGATCAGCCGACGCGCGAGGCTACTACCTCGGCGCGCGGAGCAAGGGTGTGCTCGACGGTGCGCATGCCGGTGATCGTAGCAAGGCACCGCGGCGTATGCCACACGGGACGAGAAGAGCCCCGCCGGAACGATCCCGGCGGGGCTCTTCTCGTGTGTCTCGTGCCTACTCGGTGGGCTCCTGGGGACGGCCACCGTCCGGGCGCCCGGCCAGCTCGCGACGCTCGTCACGGGCGACGAGCTCCTCGGCGTGCGCCTCGTGCCGGGCCCGCTCGAGACGCGCGGTCTCGTCGGTCGGGTCCGGCGTGAGCAGCGTCCCGGAGACCGGGGCGCCGCCCGAGCCGAGCTGGTTCATCCGCTTGGGCACCGAGGTGCCCTGGTACTCCAGCGGGATCGCGTGGCCGTGCGCGTCCACGCCGGCCAGGGGCTGGTGCACCTCGATGAACTCGCCGTGCGGCAGCCGGCGGATGATGCCGGTCTCGATACCGTGCTCGAGCACCGCCCGGTCGGACTTCTGCAGGCCCAGGCACCAGCGGTAGGTGACCCAGTAGGACAGCGGGGGCAGCACCAGCAGGCCGATCCGGCCGGCCCACGTCGTCGCGTTCAGCGAGATGTGGAAGAAGTACGCGACCCAGTCGTTGATCCC
>JAKDNL010000632.1 GCA_030451825.1 Pseudonocardia sp.
CCGGCCCCGGTGCTGTCAGGACTCGACAACGTCCGCGTGGTGCTCGAGACCGCCCGCGCCGTCGTCGACCGGGGCTGGTTGCAACACGGCTGGTACGAGACCGCGCCGCGCTCGCTGTGGCAGAAGCTGTTCGGCCCGGTGCCGGCGCCGGACATGGTCGAGGGCGCGTGCCTGGTCGCCGCTGTCGCCGTGGCCGGTCACGCGGGTGGCGCGTTCACCGACGTGGACCGGGACTCCGGGCCGTCGATGGACAGGCTGTGGGATGCCCTGCAGGAACAGCGCGGCCGATCCGTCGACGACCCCGGTGCCGTCGCACCGATCGTGCGGCGGGCCCGGATGCGAGAACTCGTCCGATGGAACGACGCGCCGGGCCGTACTCGTGACGAGGTCGTGGGCCTGCTCGACCGTGCGATCAGCCGGACGATCCTCGATCAGGTCCGGGCCCCGGCCGCACGGCCCTCGCGATAGTAGGGCCCCACGACAATGGGGCCCGGATATCGGCCGCCCCCGAAGCGGTCGATGCCCGGGCCCCGGTACCGACGGACCCGGTGGCTCCCCAGCACCCGGGTCCGTCGCGTGGTCTCGTCGACGGGCGGGTTCACGCACCGTCGGCCACCGGCCGTCGCGATTGTCGCCACGGTAACCCTTTTATCGGCGCGGGGGGTGAATTCCGGGGAACACGTTCTTCTCCCGCCATTCCGGGTGGATGTCGGTCGGCGAGGTCGTCACCGGGCCACGGCGTGCAGCAACCGGGCGACGACGTGCCCGTCCCGTGCCAGCGTGGACAGCCGCCGCGACTGGTCCTGGGCCTCGACGAAGCGGGGATCGTCGCCGTGGTCCGCCCGCAGGGCGCGGTCGAACTCCGCGGTGCGCGCGGCCCAGTCCGCCGGAGGCACCGGCAGATCGTCCAGGTCGGTCTGCGCGTCAATGCGGAATCCGCTGTCCCGCAGCAGATCCCGTAGCCCGTCGTCGGTCGGGAACGTGTTTCCCTCGGGCGCCCCGGCCGGTCGCTCCTCGTCGCCGACCACGACCAGGAGGCCGAGCGGCCCGCCGGCGCGCAGCACGCGGTGGATCTCGCGGAACAGCCCCCGCTTGTCCCGGACCGTGCACACCACGCCCAGGCACCAGACCGCGTCGGCCGCGCCGTCGGCGATCGGGAGCCGCTCGCCGGTCCCGGCGACGGCCGGTATCCCGAACAGCCGCGACGCCGCGCGGCACGCCGCGAGCATCGGATCCACCACGACCGGCGCGGCACCGGTGTGCCGGACGGCGTAACCCGCCGGTCCCCCGACTCCCCCGCCGACGTCGACGAGGCGCGTCCCCGGCCCGATCCCGCACGTCCGGATCAGCCACCCCAGGCCGGCCGGGCTGGCACTGCCGCGGCAGCCGGCCGGGATCGCGTACTCCGGGCCGAGCCGGACGACGACCTCCTCGGTCCAGCCCGCGACCGTGTCGAACTCGGCCTCCATCGGTGTCCCGCCGCTCCCGGTCACCCTCGGCGGGTACCCGTCGAACGCCCATCTCACCCGCAGCCCGTCCCAGCCCCAGCCCGTCTCACTCGCAGCCCGTCTCACCCACGAAGCCTCACACCTCCGACCGGATCCGCCTGCCGATCTCGGCCTTGATCGCCGTCGACTCGTCGAAGCCCGCCGACGTCCCTCGACCGGACAGGTTCACCCCGGCCACCCCGTCGACGGCCATCAGCTCGCGGGCCTCGGCGACGGCGGCGTCGATCCCGGCGGCGACCGGGTCCGGCGCGGACAGCACCGCCTCGACGCGCCCCTGGTCCAGCTCCAGTCCCGGAAAGGCCTGCAGCAGCCGCGCGGACGGCTCGTCGGTGTAGACGGCCACGCCGGCCACGATCGGCAACGACGCACCCTCGGCCCGCACCGCCCCGGCGAACGCGGCCACGTGCTCGGCCGACCCGGCGTGGTTGAGCACCGCCAGCTGGGCGCCGGCGAGCTGCTTCTGGGCCAGCCGTCCGGCGCGGTTGCCGCGCGGCGGCGCGTCCGGGGTCTCCGGGACGGCCACGGAGAGCCCGGCAGCGGCGGCGAGCCCGGCGAGCCGGGTGCCGTCGAGGTCGAAGACCTGCGTGGCGTCCGGGCGCATGCCGGGCGCGCGGGCGTCGCCGGTCGCGCAGAACACGCCGTCGGTTCCGGTCGCCGCCAGACCGGCGACCTCCTGCTCCAGCACGACGCGGTTGCGGTCGCGGCAGGTCAGGGTGATCCACGGGTGACCGCCGGCCTCGCGGACCAGCGAGGCGAGCATGGTCGGCGGGAAGTCGGGCTCGTCGTGGTGCTCCCCGACCAGGATCGCGTCGCAGGCGACGGACAGGCTGGACACGGTGCGTCGCACTGTCGCCGCGTCGTACGGGGGTACGGACAGATCGGTCAGCACGAGCGGGCGGCCCCGGGTACGGACGAGCAGGGCGGGCTCGGGACGGCGCGGCGGCGCCGGTCCGGCCCAGTGCACCGGGCCGGTCTCCGCGGCGAACGGGCACGGCGCCGGTTCGACCTCACACCCCAGGTCCTCGCGCACCCCGCCGCAGGGCCCGTAGGTCATGTGCTTGGGACAGCCGGGTACCTCCACACCCGCCTCGAGCAGGGCCGACAGCGGCTCGCTCAGGGCAGGCACGGGCTCGGTCACCGCGGAGCCGATGCGGTGGTGGCGCAGCGGTGTCGTGCGGGAACGGTGTCCGGCCTCGGAAGTCGCATCGCGGCTGAGGTACCCGGCGCACCCGGGGACGGAAACCGGCCCTGCGGGTCAGGAGACCCGCGGCTTGCCCTGGGTGGTCAACCAGGCGGCGATCTCGAGCAGCGGCGTGTCCGTGTCCTGCGCGCTGCTGACCAGCATCTCGAGGGCCTGCTGGTCGTCGAGCCCGAAGCGTTCCATCAGGATCCCGGTGGCCTGCCCGATCACGTCGCGCGTCTCCAGCGCCGCGACCATGCGCCCGACCTGCTGCCCGCCGTAGAGCGCGACCGCGACCTGCATGACGAACGCGCTGCCGATCCCGCGGGTCAGCTCCGTCAGCTCCCCCGACCGGCCGGAGAAGAACGAGACCGCGGCGGGCATCGCATCCGGGGGTGCCATCACGAACGAGAGCACGCTGCGCACCCCGACCCGTGCCGCCGCGGCGGCGTACTCGGGCCACCGCGACGATGCCTCGGACTCGACGTCCCGGAGCAGGATCGTCGTGATCCGCCGGGCGCGCATCGCGTCGACGCAGGGGCCCTCGGCGCATTCACCCCAGCCACCGACCAGGCTCTCGGCACGCGCGTGGACGACCGGGTCGTCACGCAACAACGAGATCGCGGCGCCGTCGACACCGGGCACGTCACGCACCGCGTCGGCCAGGATGTCCCGCAACGTCGGAACCGCGGCGTCGGGCGACGGCACGTCGACGACGTCGCAGGACGCGATCCGGTCCACGGCGTCCTGCAGACTGCGTCGCAGCCGGTCCTCGTCTGCGTGGTTCATCGAGTCCCTCTCGATCGCGCACTCACCGGTCCGGTGACCGGATCGTCCCTCGACACGCGTCGGCCCACGCCCGCGGGCGTGCAGTGTCGGGAGCGTACAAGAACCTGATCTGCGGTTCGCGCGGCCCGGGTGGTACGCCCACCAGCGCCGACCCCCCGTGGGGGGGGGGGGGGGCGGGGGGGGCGGGGGGGGGGGCCCCCCCCGGGGGGCGGGGGGGGGGGGGGGGGGGGGGCGGCGGCGGCGG
>JAKDNL010000633.1 GCA_030451825.1 Pseudonocardia sp.
TGACCCCCACTGAGACCGGTGACTACATCACCCACCACCTCGGGCTCGCCGGACAGCGCGGACAGCACGGCGGCGTGCGCGGCCAGCAGCGCCGGCACGGACCCCGGGGGGATCGGCACGGCGTGCTCGGCCACGCCGATCTGCGGGCTCAGCGTCCATCGCGGGATCGCGGTGGAACCACCGGCCGTGAGCACCTCGTGCCAGTACCCGCGGTCGACCTCCGTCGGCGTCGCCATCGTCGTGTCCTCTCGCTCTCTCGTCGCTGCTCCGGTCACGCCGCGGCGCGCCTGGCTCCCGGGTCGGGTGTGGCCACCGTGCGGTCGGTCGCGGGGCGGTCCAGGGCCGGGCGGTCGTGCTCCGGCATCTCGCCGGCCGGGTTCCCGCCCCACCGGGTGCCGGCCGGGACCTGTTCGCCCTTCATCAGGAAGGAGTCGGGGGCGAGCACCGCGCCGTCGCCGATCGTCACGCCGTAGTGCACGAACGCCCCGACGCCCAGGGTGACGCCGGCGCCGATCGCGGTCCGGTCGGACTTGAAGGCGCCGTCCTCCTGGGAGTGGCACTGGACGATGGTTCCCGCGTTGAGCGTGGCGCCCTCGCCGATCGCGGTGAACGACCGCTCGGTGAGGAAGCACCCGTCGTCGAAGACCCGGTGCCCGATCCGGACCCCCAGCAGCCGCCAGAGCACCGTCTTGAACGGTGTGCCGTCGAAGGTCTTGAAGTAGGTCTCGGACGGCACCTTCCAGGCGCGCTCGTGGCGCCAGAACGTGCGGTCGTAGATCGAGCAGCCGTTCGGCGCCAGGGTCTGCAGGCGGTCGAGGGCGCGCTCGACGAGCACGTAGTAGACGACCGTGAACAGCAGGATGGCGGCCGGGATCGCCAGGTAGACGGCCGCGCCGTAGAGCGTGGCGAGGTCCGAGGCGCCGGAGGCCAGCAGCAGGATCCCGAACAGGTGCATCCAGCGCACCAGCAGCCGCAGCCCGATCGTGGTGGCGTTGTGCCGGTTCTTGCCGGCCAGGTGGCGGCGCAGCTCGTCCGGGGCGAGGTCGAAGCCGGTGTCGCGGTCCACCGAGCGCGGGATCTCGAAGCTCGGCGAGCCGAGCAGCCCGACACCGGAGCGGACCGGCCCGTCGATCGGGACCATGACCTTCGTCGCGAGCAGGCAGTTGTCGCCGGTGCGGCCCTGCGAGGGGTAGGCGATGTGGTTGCCGAGGAAGTTGTCCGCCCCGATCGACACCCGCGACACCCGGAACGACGTGGCCGAGAAGTCGGCGTTGACCAGCGACAACCCGTCGGCGACGACGGTCGCGTGCCCCACCGAGCTCAGGAACGGGCTCTCGTGCGACACGGCCATCCCGAAGTTGGAGCCGGTCTGCACGACCGGTGTCAGCCGGTAGCCGATGGCGCGCAGGTAGCCGACGATGTAGGAGCTGTCCCCGAACAGCTCGGTGAAGAACTTGCGGTTGGTCATCTTCGCGATCAGCCGGTGGGCCCAGTAGTGGTAGCCGTAGAGGCGATAGACCCGGTCCGGGGTGATCGTCGATGCCAGCACGCGCGGCACGGTGACCATCAGGACGAACCCGATCAGGGCGGCGCCGAAGAACAGCAGGGACGACGCGAGCAGCACCTCGCCGTAGAACGCCCAGCTGGTGAACGCCGGGGCCGTCCGGTCCAGCAGCGCGGCCAGCTGCGGGACCTCGGTGAGTAGCAGGGTGACCCCGGCGAGCGTCAGCGGCAGGGAGATCACCAGCAGGTTCAGCAGCTGTACCGCGCAGTAGAGGACCCGCCTCCCGGTGCCGCACGCCGCCGCGCCGACGGCCCGGTAGTCGGTGTCGGTCCACCGCGCCGGCGACCCGTGCCAGCGCTCGCCGGCGGGCACCGCCTGCCCGGGCTGCAGCGACGAGGTGTGGCCGAGCTGGGCCCCGTCGCCGATCGAGGTCCCGATGTCCAGCACGGTCTTCTCCCCGATGAAGACGTCCGCCCCGAGGGTGACCGCGCCGATCTGGATCATGCCGTCGTGTGCCCGGTAGCAGGACAGGAACGAGTCCTTGCGGACCACGGTGCCGTCGCCGATCGTCAGCAGGTCGGTGCAGACGGGCACGTTCCTGGAGAAGATCGCGACGCCGCGCCCGACGTCCGCGCCGAGCGCCCGCAGGTAGAACGTGTAGAGCGGCGAGCCGAGGAACAGGACCAGCGGGTTCGACCGGACGAGCGTCTTCACGACCCAGAAGCGCAGGTAGGCCAGGCTCCAGACGCGGATCTGCCGCGGCGTCCAGCGGCCGACCAGGACCCACTTGAGCAGGATCGGAAGGGCACAGAGGCCGACGAAGGCCACGCCGCCGGCGGCGACCGCCCGCAGGTACTGATCGAGCAGCCCCACGCCCGCGGCGACCCACACGTAGCCCCGGAGGGCCACGCCCGCGGCGAGCGCGGAGTAGCCGAGGTAGAACATCAGCTGCAGCGCCCCGCACAGCACGAACCGCGGCGTCCCGACCGGCTCGGGCATCTCCGACGCGAACGTGGCCGCGATCGGTGCGGGGCCCACGAGACCTCCCGACGCGGCGCCGGCACCGGGGCCGGGTCCGCCGAGCGAGGTGGCCAGGCTCCGGATCGTCGTGTGCCGGTAGACGTCGGTCATCGACACCGGCGGGACGTCCACCCGCTTGCGCAGCCGCGCGCAGAACCGGGCCATCGTCATCGAGTCGGCGCCGAGGTCGTCGAAGAAGTGCTGATCGGCCGTGACCGCCGTGCCCGGTGCTCCGCTGCCCAGCACTTCGGTGAGCACCTCGAGCAGGCTGCGCTCGGTCGGGCTCGAGCCGTCGTCGGCGAGCGCCGCGGCCAGTGCCCGGACCGACGGGAACCGGTAGACGTCCTTCATCGAGACCGGCGGCAGGCCCGGGTGCTTGCGGGCACGCGCGCAGAACCGGGCCATCACCATCGAGTCGGCGCCGAGGTCGTCGAAGAAGTGCTGCTCGGCCGGCACCCGGTCGAGGCCCAGTACGTCGGCGAGCACCTCGGCCAGGGCGGTCTCGGCCCGGGCGGCCCCGGGTAGGGCGGCCTCGGGTAGGGCGGCCCCTGGTAGGGCGGCCCCTGGTAGGGTGGCCTCGGGTAGGGCGACCCCGGTCGTGGGGGCGGCCGAGGCGACGACCGGCAACGGCATGGTCGGGGCGGGCCCGGCGTCGCCGCGGATCTCCGGGCGGCCGTCCACCCGCCCGCGGTACTCGAGCTCGCCGTCGGCGTTGACCACGCCCAGGTCACCGGTGCGGTAGATCCGCCCGGACGGGTTGCCCGGGATGTCGAGGAAGTCCCGGATGAAGACCTGTTCGGTGAGGTCGTCGTGGTTGAGATAGCCGCAGGCCAGCCCGATCCCGGCGATCCCGATCTCGCCGGTGTGCCCGTGCGGCAGCGCGCGGTACGGGTCCTCGACGTCCAGGACGACCGTGCTGTAGGTGGGCAGCGGGATCCCGATCGTCACCGGCTTGTCCGGGTGCAGCTCGGACCAGGTGGCGGTCACGGTGGCCTCGGTCGGGCCGTAGACGTTGAGGAACCGGCGGCCGGGCCGGTGCCAGCGGGTGATCACCTCCGGCGGGCAGTCCTTGCCGCACACCAGCAGGAACCGCAGGCCGGGCAGGGGCTCGGTGATCGTGTCCAGCACCTCCGGGACCGTGCAGAGCGCCGTCACAGCGCGCTCGGCGAGGAAGGCGCTCAGGTCGCGGCC
>JAKDNL010000087.1 GCA_030451825.1 Pseudonocardia sp.
CGAGACGCAGGAGGACAAGGGTGAGTGACACCGAGCCCGTCTTCATCGGCTTCGGCGAACAGCCGTCGGGCCGATACCCCAACCGCCCGTTCATGGGCGATCTGGTCCGCGTCGGCGCCGCCGCCGTCAAGGACGCGGATCTGACGATGGGTGAGATCGACACCATCCTGCTCATCCCCTGCCTGCACTCCCCCGCCGACCAGGCCGACCTGGTGTTCTCGCGGGTGGTGGAGGAACTGGGCCTGAACAAGAAGGTCAAGGCGCAGTACATGGTCCACTCCGGTGGGTCGACGAGCGACAACACGATCCGGACCGCGGCGGGCCTGATCGAGAGCGGGCACGCGAAGAACGTCCTCGTGCTGCAGGCCGAGAAGTGGGGATCGGCGCCGGTCAAGGAAATGATCGACATGTTGACCGCGAACGGCATCCCGCGGGAGTGGGAGAAGCAGTCGGGAGTGAGCTTCAACGCGGTCGGCGCGCTGATCCAGCAGCGCTACATGCACGAGAGCGGCTCCACCCCCGCGGACATGGCCTCGGTCTGCGTCGCGCTCCGGGACTGGGCGAACCTCAACCCGAACGCGATGTACAAGGACAAGAAGCTCACGGTCGAGCAGGTCCTCGCCTCGAAGATGATCACAGACCCGATCCGTGCCTTCGAGTGCCCGATGCTGGCCGACGGCGCGTGCGCACTCGTCCTCACCAGCCGCGGGAACGCCCGCAAGCTCGGCAAGGACCGCGTCGTGCGGATCGCGGGCGAGGGCGGCTGCGTGTCGCACTACAGCATCGGCCAGGAGCGCGAGGTCGGGAAGCTCGGCTGGGAGATCGCCGGGCCCGCTGCCTACGAGGCGGCAGGCTGGGGCCCGGAGGACGCCGACATCGCCGAGATCTACGACTCCTACGCCGCCGTGCTGACCAGCGGCATCGAGGGCCTCGGGCTGGCACCGAAGGGCGAGGCGGCCCGGATGTTCGCCCGCGGTGAGTTCTCACCGGGTGGCCGGTTGCCCACCAACACGAACGGCGGCCTCCTGTCCGCGGGCCACACCGGCGTCGGCGGCGGAACGGCGCTGCTCACCGAGGGGGTGCGTCAGCTCCTCGGCCGCGCCAGTACGGAGCGCCAGGTCGAGGGCGCCACCCGCGCGGTCTGCGGTGGATCGGGCGGGACGTACATGGACTCGCAGGTCCTGCTGCTGGAAGGGGTCTCGGCATGAGCAGCTCGAACGACATCGGTATGGACGCACTGACCGAGCCGTACCGCGAGGCCCTGCGCCGCGGCGAGTTCGTCGTCCAGCACTGCAAGGCCTGCAACCGCGACATCATGTACCCGCGGCACCTGTGCCCGTTCTGCTACGAGGACGACCTCAGCTTCACACCGGGGGCGACCACGGGCATCCTGCACAGCTTCGCGGTGCACCGGGTGGGGTCCCCGTCCGGGTTCGAGGACCAGCTTCCCTACGCCGTCGGCATCGTCAAGCTCGAGGGCGACGTGCAGTTCCTGGCCCGTCTCTGGCCGGACGTCGAGGGTGACTGGGGTCAGTACGAGCTCGACGGCGAGGTCGTCTTCCGCGCAGCCGACGCGGACGAGATGGCCGAGCGCCCGGTGCCCTGGTTCGGACTGCCGGCGTAGTTCGCATTCTGCGACCGGGTTCCTACTCCTCCCCTACGACAGCGCGAGTCGCCGGGTCTGTTCAGTGATCCTCCGTGGGCGGGCCCGCCCACGGCCCCGTGCCGCTGCAGAGAGTCACGACCGGCACGCGCCGGTCGTGACCTTTCGAGCTCACAGCGACCGCACCCTGGACTCCATCGATGCGGGAAAGGACGAGCACAATGCCCGGTAAGGACGCGGAATTTCTGGCCGAGCTCTACCGCAGCTGGAACCGGCGAATCAACGCCAACCCGGAAATGGACATCGACACGCAGCGCGACGTGTTCGAGGAGTGGCACCTGCCTACCCGCGAGCCCACCGGCGTGACCTACGACGAGGTGACGGCCGGCGGTGTGCCGGCAATCCGGTGCCTGCCGGTGGATGCCGACACCGGCAGGGTCCTGCTGTTCCTCCACGGCGGCGGCGGTGTCGTCGGATCCGCGCACACGCACCGCAAACTGGCTGCGCACATCGCCAAGGCCACGGGCGCGACCGCCTTGGTCCTCGACTACCGGCTCGGCCCGGAAAGCCCGTTCCCTGCCCAGGTCGAGGACGCGGTCGCCGCGTACCGCGGGCTGCTCGAGCAGGGGTACGCCCCGAACCGGATCGCGACCGTCGGCGACTCGGCAGGAGGAGCCTTCGCGATCTCGACCGTGGTGTCACTGCGGGAGCAGGGCGTCCAGCTGCCCGCAGCGATCGTCTCCATGTCGCCCTACACCGACATGGAGCTCAGCGGCGACGCGATGGTCGACAACGCGGAGACCGAGGCGCTGGTCGACCGGCCGTTGATGGAGAACATGGTCCTGGCCCTGCTCGTCGGCCAGACCGAGGTAACCGATCCGCTGGCCAACCTGCTCTACGCCGACCTGTCCGGGCTGCCGCCGATCTTCATCACCGCCGGCGAGCTGGAGATGCTGCGCGACGACGGGACCCGGCTGGCCGAGTTGGCCGGCGAGGCCGGGGTCGACGTCACCTTCGAGATCGGCAAGGAAATGCAGCACGTCTACCAGTTCCTCGCCGGGCGCGCGGTCGAGGGTGACGAGGCCGTCGAACGGATCGGCGCCTGGCTGGGCCCCCGGCTCGGGCCGTGACGGCCTCCGTGCGGATCGGGGACGACGAGAGCCCTGGCAAGAAATCGTGCTGAACGGCGGACTCGACGCCGTCGTGATGACAGCAGCCCGTGGGCTGGCTGAGAGGAAATCATGATGCGTGCGGTGGTGATTCCCGCTTTCGGTGGGCCCGAGGTTATCGCGGTCGCCGAGGTGGAACCGCCCGTACCCGGTCCCGGACAGGTTCGGGTGCAGGTGGCCGCGGCCGCCGTCAATCCGACGGATGCATTGCTCAGGAGCGGTGCGCAGCAGGCGTTCCTGGGTGATCTACCAGGCCCGTACATCCCGGGCATGGATCTTGCCGGAGTGGTCGACCAGGTAGGCGAAGGCGTCACCGCGTTCCACCCGGGCGACCGGGTGATGGGCGCCGTGTCGCCGTGGCGTCCGGCCGGCGGGGCACAGGCGGCACTCGTGGCGCTCCCGGCGGCATCACTCGTGGCGACGCCGGAGGGAATGAGCGACGAGGATGCCTGCACGCTCCCGATGAACGGGCTGACCGTCCACAGTGCTCTGTCAACGATGGGTCTCGAACCCGGTGACACGATCGCAGTGTTCGGCGCGGCCGGCGCCACCGGTGGCATGTCGGTGCAGCAGGCGAAAGCGCGCGGGCTCGAGGTCGTCGCGGTCGCGAGCGAGGCGGACCGCGAGACGGTGGAGGCGATGGGCGCCGACCTGTTCGTCGCGCGTGGCGACGACGCCGCCCGGATCGTCCGGGACGAGACCGGCGGCGGGGCCGACGGGATCATCGACGCCGCCAAGCTGGGCCAGCCCATGCTGGCCGCGGTCCGGGACGGGGGACACGTCGTGACCCTGATGCCCTTCCCCGGCACCACCGAGCGCGGAATCGTGATCGATCGGGTGTTCGTCGTCGACGACCTGGAGAAGGCCGAGGCGGTGGCCGAGGTGGGCGAGCTGGCGGCCGGAGGAGTCCTGACCCCCCGCGTCGCACAGGTTTTCGCCCCGGAGCAGGCCGGTGACGCCCACCGGATGCTCGACCGGGGCGGCTTCCGCGGCCGACCGGTCATCACGTTCTGACCCGTCCGGCAGCAACACACCAGAGAAAGAGGAGAACAATGGGACAGCTCGACGGCAAGGTCGCCCTCATCACCGGCGCAGCGCGAGGGCAGGGCCGGTCGCATGCCCTCCGGCTCGCGCAGGAAGGCGCCGACATCATCGCGGTGGACATCTGCGGGCAGATCGAGTCGGTGTCCTTCCCGCTCTCGTCGGCAGAAGACCTCGCCGAAACCCAGCGGCAGGTCGAGGCGCTGGACCGGCGGATCGTCACCAGGCAGGCGGACGTACGCGATCTGCCGCAGCTCAAGGCTGCGGTGTCCGCGGGTGTCGCCGAGCTGGGAGGGCTCGACATCGTCTCGGCGAACGCTGCCATCTTCGCCATCCATCCCGATGCGCAGCCCACCGATCCTGCGGTGCGGGCGGCGATCTGGAAGGACACGGTCGACGTCAACTTGACGGGTGCGTTCCACACGATCGAGGCGACGCTCCCGATCCTGGTCGAGCAGGGGCGCGGCGGGGCGATCATCATCACCAGCTCGACCGCGGGGCTCAAGGGATCGACCTACAACGACCTCGGCCTGACCGCATACACCGCGGCCAAGCACGGGCTGACCGGGCTGATGCGCGGCTTCGCCAAGGACTACGCCCCGCACTCGATCCGGTTCAACACCGTGCACCCCACCGGCGTCCACACTCCCATGTCGGAGAACGAGATTCTCGGCGGCCGTATCGAGCGGGACCCCGACCTGCTGAAGGTCATGGCGAACGCGCTTCCGGTCGACGCCGTCGATCCCATCGACATCAGCAACGCCGTACTGTACCTCGCCGCCGACTCGGGGCGGTACGTCACCGGCGTGTCGTTGTCGGTCGACGCCGGCTTCAACCTCGTCGCGGGCGGCTGATCGAGCCCGGCTCGCCGACCACAACGCCCCGGGGGACGGCCTTCCGTCCCCCGGGGGCCTTGTCGTCATGTCGCGACATGCCTGCGCCGTGCTCCGGCACGAGACGCCGGACCGCATCCGAACCGCCGCCGGCGTCTGACGACCGGCCGCCCAGCAGGACCCGAGGAGTCAGTGTGGACAGCATGCGACGAGTGATCACCGGGATCGACGACACCGGGAAGTCGATCGTGGTCAGCGACACCGAGGTCCCGGGCGTCCGGCCACCGGTGCTCGGTGGGGCCACGATCATCGACCTCTTCGGCGAGGACGCGATCCCCACCGTCCCGAACGACGGGAGCCACGACGAGTCGCGGCGGTACTTCCCGGCGGCGCCGGAGGGCTACCGCTTCACCGTCTTCAGCTACCCGCCCCAGGGCGAGATGACTGTTCCCGACGATCTCGACGCCGCCATCGCCGAGAGCGCCCGTCTCGCTCCTGGCCTCGAGGACGCGGTAGCCAGCCCCGACGGGTGGCACTACACGGCGACCGTGGATCTCGAGTACGTGATCGAGGGCGAGTTCACCCTCTACCTCGACGAAGGCGCCAGCACCACGTTGCACAAGGGCGACAGCATCGTGCACTGCGGCGAGAAGCACTCCTGGGTCAACACCGGCGACACCCAGGCCACCATGCTGCTGGTGTTCATCGGGGCCCGCCAGGACGAGTCCCGCTTCGGCCCGTACAAGATCGAGCACTGAGCGCCATCCCCGCGACGGGACGGCGCCTCGTGCGCCGTCCCCGGTTCGTCGGGTGCAACTCAGGCCGGGCCCGTAGCCGCCTCCCGCTCGCGCTTCCACTGCTCGCCCGCGGCGACGCGGGCTGCGGCGGTGGCGGACCGGTTGGAGTCACTCTTCGAGAGCACGTGATCGTAGGACTTCAGGGCCGGCGTCAGTGTGCCGTCGAAGCGCGGAATGACCTCCTCGGCGAACAGCTCGTAGCTGCGCAGGGTGTCCCGCCAGTTCGCGAAGTCGACGCCCTGGAACAGGTAGGTACCGAAGCCGCCCGAACGGTCGAGCAGGCGCTGGATCTGCGCCGCCGCCATGTCCGGGGTGCCGATCGCGGCCCGGCCGCTGCCGTTGAGCACGTCGACGAGCCCCTCCGTGGTCTCGGGCACCTCGATCGCCGAGGGCGAGATGTGGGTGAGGTACTCGTACTGCCACCGCAACCCGTACCGGCACTGTTCGATGGCCGCGGCCTCGGACTCGGCGACGTGCATCGGCCCCATCAGCCGCCACTTCGACCGGTCGATCGTGTGGCCGGTGCGGGCGGCCTCCTCGTTCATGATGTCCCAGTGCACCGGAAGCTGGTCATTGCCGGTCGGGTCGGTCGCGGCGAGCGAGAGGAGGCCGAGACCGTGTCGGCCCGCGAGCTTCGGCCCGGACGGCGACACGGTGCCGACCACCGAGACGTCGAGCTCTCCGCGGAAGGGCCCGAGCTGCAGGACCGCGTCCTGCAGGGTCAGCCAGTCGGCCTTGTGACTCACGGTCTCGCCGGCGAGCAGGCGCAGAATGATGTCCAGGGCCTCCTCCATCCGCGGCCGGAGCTCGGTTGCCTCGAGCCCGAACATCGTGGCGTCGGTCGGCAGCTGGCCCGGGCCGGCACCGAACATCACCCGGCCACGCGTCATGTGGGTGAGCTGGACGATCCGGTCCGCCACCTGGAACGGGTGGTGGTACGGAAGCGAGATGACACCGGTGCCGAGCCGGATGCGCCGGGTGCGCTCGGCGGCAGCCGCGATCAGCAGCTCCGGGGAGGCGACCAGCTCCGCGCCACCACTGTGGTGCTCGCCGAACCAGATCTCGTCGAACCCGAGCTGGTCGAGGTGCTCGGCCAGCTCGATGGTCCGTCGGATCGCCAGCGTCGGGCTCAGTCCCACCACGTTCTGCGGGGGCACGAAGACACCGAACTTCAATGGGCGTTGCTGCGACATGATCGTCCTTCGCTGCGGCTCAGGGCCGCTCGGTGGCGGGTCGGTTGTAGCGCGGCGCACGTTTCTCGATCGCGGCCGCGACCCCCTCCCGGATCTCGTCCGAGTGCTGCAGGGCCGCGACGGCCCAGTAGCCGGAGGTGATGGCGGTCTGGAGGTCCTGTCCCCAGGTGGCCCGCAGGGCCTGCTTCGTCGCCTCGACGGCACGCCACGGGCGGGTCGCGATCCTGGCGGCCAGCGCGACGGCTTCGTCGAGCAGCTGCTCCGGTTCGACGACGCGGTTGACGAGCCCGATCTCGAGGGCGCGCGCGGCGTCGATGAGGTCGCCGGTGAGGAACAGCTCCGCGGCCAGGCCGGACCCGACGAGCCGGGGCAGGAAGTAGGCGCCGCCGTTGCCCGGCGGCAGTCCCAGCTTGACGTAGGTCTCGCCGAGCTTGGCCCGGGTGGAGGCGATGCGGATGTCGCAGGCCATCGCGAAGTCGAGCCCGCCCGCCGTCGCGCCACCGTTGATCGCCGCGACGATCGGCAACCTGCTCGCCGCGACCCGCTGGGTGACGGGGTACAGGACGCGGGCGTTGTACGGCTCGTGCGTCACGGGCTGGACGTCCCGCAGGTACTCCTGCATGGCCTTGAGGTCGGCACCGGCGCAGAACTGCTTGCCGGCGCCGGTCAGCACGAGGGCGCGGATGTCGCCGTCGCCCTCCAGATCGTCGAGTGCCGACAGCAGGTCGCCCGCCAGCTCGGGGACCACGCCGTTGCCGAAGTCCGGCCGGTTCAGGGTGAGGACGGCGACGCCCTCCTCCGGGAACTCGTAGTAGAGGGTCTCCAGGTCCACACGCTTGCGGAAGGTGGGATCGGTCATCGCAGCGCCTCGAGCACGGTGGCGACGGTGACGGCGTACCCGCCGCCCATCCAGCCACCGTTGTTGACGGCCAGGCCCAGCCGCGGCGCACCCTCGACCTGCCGCCCGCCCGCCCGGCCGCGCAGCTGGGTGGCGATCTCGGCTATCTGTGCCAGCCCGGTCGCACCCAGGGCGTGCCCACGGGAGATCAGGCCGCCGCTGGTGTTGACGGGGGTGCGACCGTCCAGCGCGGTGTCCCCACGACGGATGAGCAGGTGTTCCTCGCCCTGGGCGCACAGCCCGATCTCGCCGTACTGGATGAGCTCGGCGGGTGCGGCCGCGTCGTGCAGCTCGATCATCCCCATGTCGTGGACGCCGGCCCCGGCGACCTCGTACACCGCCCGGGTCGCCTCGGTGACCGGCGGGTCGGTCCTGCCGCCACGCATCGCACAGCCCCGGACGGCGAGCGCCTCCGCGTCGGCGAGGTGCATCCGGGCGTACTCCGCGGAGCAGACGAGCGCCGCGGCGGCCCCGTCGCTGAGCGGGGAGCACATCGGCAGCGTGAGCGGCGGGACGATCATCCGCCCGCCGAGCACGTCGGCAACCGTCTGCGGCGAGGTGAACTGCGCCAACGAGTTGAGCTCCGCGTGCTTGCGGTTCTTCACTGCGACGAGTGCGAAGTCCTCGACATCGGCCCCGTTGCGTTCCAGGAACTGGCGGGCCTCGTCCGAGTAGAAGTCCATGAGGATGGACTTGGTCCAGTCCTCGTCCGGCCCCGCCTCGCCGATCTCCGTGATGTCGGTCGAGCCGCGCAGCGCCTTGAACGAGCGGACCTTGTCCGGGCTGGTCAGCTGCTCGGCCCCGACCGCGAGTACGACCTCGGCATGTCCGGCGGACACCGCCTCGACGGCCAGCTGGAGCGCCGAGCTGCCCGAGGCACAGGCGTTCTCGACGTTGATCATCGGCAGGCCCGCCAGCTCGCTGCGCCGGAACGCGACCTGCCCCTTGATCATGTCCTGCTGGGTCACGGTGGCGGCGACGGCGTTGCCGAAGTAGACACGCTCCACGGCGTCCGCCGTGGCTCCGGCGTCCTTGAGCGCTTCGTCCGACGCGGCGGTCGCCAGCGCCCGCAGTCCGGTTCCAGGGGCACGCCGGAACGGGGTCATCCCGGTACCGGCGATCACGACGTCACGCATGGACCCTCCACTCCTCCACCGCCCCGAGCGGCAAAAACAAACAGTTGTTTGATCGTATCACCCCAGCGGCCACCCGACAACGCGCGGTGGCCCCGCCTCAGCCGAGCAGGCCGAGCTCGTAGCGCCCGAAGTAGTCGTAGAGCTGGTTCGTGGTGAACGAGTGCAGGTAGCCGGCACGGGCGTCGCGGTAGAGCCGCTCGAGGACGTGGCCCCGACGGAACGAGGAGCCGCCCACGAGCCGGAAGGCCTCGTCGGTCACGCTCATCGCGGTCTCCGTGGTCACTACCTTGACCGTGTCCCAGCGCGGCTTGCGCTCTGCGGCCGCCCACTCCTCGTACCGGCCGTCGATCGCGATCTGCCCGGTCGCGTCGATCACCCGCTCGGCGATCTCGATCTGTGTCCGCATCCGGCCCAGCTCGTACTGGACGTATCCGACCTGCTTCACGTCGGTGTCCTGGCCTCCCATGGTGGCGCCGAGATGTTTGGCCTTGAGGATCTCCCGCGCTTCCTCGTAGGCCTTGTCCGCCAACCCGAGATACACCCCGCCGAAGCCCATGGCGGCCCACTCGGCCTCGCCGACCAGCCCCTGCCGGAAGTTGCCGCCGTACATCTCGCGGGTGACGGGCGTGCCGTCGAGGACGAGAGTGTGGCTGCCGGTCGCCCGCATGCCCATCGTGTCCCACGTGTGGTCCACGGAGAGGTTCGGCGAGTCGGTCGGGATGATGAACACGGCCTCGCGCCGGGCGTGCTCTCGGAAGTCGTCCGGCACACTGCCGCCGGGGTCGGCGACCGTGGCGTTGAGCGCGATCAGGTCCGAGCCGAGCACGAGCGTCGACCAGTTCTTCTTTCCGGTGATCCGCCAGCCGTCCCCGTCCGGCACAGCGACGGTGTCGGCGAGACCCGACAGTCCGGCGCGAGCCTCGCTGAAGGGTCCGCAGAGGATTCTCCGATCGCGGGCGACCGCGGTCATGATCGAGTCACGGACGCCGTCGTCGAGCGCCGGACTGTTGCGGAAGATCCCGACCATCGCCTGGTGCATGTTGTAGGCCAGGGCGATCGACGGGTCACCCTTGGCCATCACGCGGGCCACCCGGGACGCGGTGTGGATGTCCGCGCCGAGGCCGCCGTAGCGCTTCGGGACGGCCATCGCCAGGACCGCGCTCTGCCGATACGGCTCCACCGTCTCGGTCGGGAAGCGGTTCTGCGCGTCGCACTCCTGGCCGAGGGCCGACCAGGTCTTCCCCAACTGGGCGGCCTCCTCGAGCAGGTCCGCCTGCTCGTCGGGCGTGATCTCCGGGGTGTGCTTGTTCATTCGACGTCCTTGTCCTGGGAAGTGGGATCCGGCGGGGCAGGCCGACGGAGATCACCGAAGAACTCGCGCAACTCGGTGACGACGAGCTCGGGCTGTTCGGCCGGTGGGTAGTGCCCGCCCGTCGGCATCACCGTCCAGCGCTGCAGATTGACGGCCTCCGCCGCCACCTTGCGGGGTAGGAGCAGCAGCTCCTTCGGGAACACGGCGAACGCCGTGGGCACCTCGATGGTCGGACGACGCTCGTGCCGGGGCGGCGGGGGCGCGCCGTTGTCGTAGTGCTCGTGGTAGATCCGCACGGAGGACCCGATGGACCCGGTGAACCAGTAGATCGAGGCCGTGGTGCAGAGGAAGTCCCGGTCGAAGAGGGCGAAGAAGTCCTCGTCCGAGCCGTCCCCGGTCTTCCAGTCCCCCCAGTCCCGCCGCCTGCCCAGGATCCATCCCGCGAGCCCCGCGGGCGAGTCCGTCAGGGCGTAGGCGATGGTCTGCGGCTCGGTGCGATGGACAGTGGAGTGGCTCATGATCGTCGGTCGGGCCCGCGCCGCCTGCTCGACCATCCATCTCTCGCCCGGGTCGAAGTCCGCCTCGGTCACGTCCCACAACCGCACGCCCGGGACGTTCGGCAGGGTGAGCCAGGCCCCGATGACGTTCTCGGGGAAGCCGTGGGCGATCTCGCCGCTCGTGGTCGAGCCCCAGTCCCCGCCGCCGACCGCGTAGCGCTCGTAGCCCAGCACGTCGTGCATCAGCGTGTGCCAGTACTCCGCGATCTTGCGGGCGCCGAACCCGGTGTCGGTCAACGGGGTCGAGAAGCCGAACCCCGGCATCGAGGGCACGACGACGTCGAACGAGTCGCCCGGGTCGCCGCCGTACGCCGCCGGATCGGTCAGCGGCCCGATCACCTTGCGCCAGTCCCAGAAGGTCCAGGGCCAGCCGTGCGACAGGATGATCGGGACCGGGTCCGGCCCCTTTCCCCGCACGTGCAGGAAGTGGATCGGGGTCCCGGCGATGTCCACCCGGTACTGGGGGAACTGGTTGATCAGCTTCTCCTGGGCGCGCCAGTCGAAGTCCTCCGCCCAGTATCGGACGAGGTCCGCCAACCACGTCTTCCGGACGCCGTAGCTGCCGTCGGCGTTGCCGGCGTCTCCCGGCCACCGGGTCGCGCGTAGCCGGGCGACCAGATCGTCGAGTTCGGCGTCGGGCACGGCGACGGTGAACGGTTCGGGTGTGCCGAACGGGCGGGCTGCGGACACGTCGACTCCTCTGCGGTTTCCGGTGCGGTCAGCCCTCGCCGCCGCGGACCGTCCGCAGCGGGTCGGGGATCGGGGCCAAGCCGGCGTCCTTCATGATCGACGAGTCGAAGGTCAGGGCGTGGTAGTCCGACTTCGGGAACCGGGCGAAGGTGCCGTGCTGACCGGCCAGCTCGGCCGGACTGAAGGTCACCAGTCCGTAGAGGTCCATACCCGAGGTCTTCTGCAGCGCCGCGGTCATCGAGTCACGGGTCACGGGCCCCTGGACCGTCCCGGCGACCTGCATCGCCGCGTGGGCCGACAGCCAGGCGTTGAGGCCCGCGAGCCTGCGCGTCGCCGGGGTGTCCTCGGCGCCGGCAGCGTCGAGCTCCTCGTGATACTTCGCGATGCCCGGCACCGCCTTGTCGTCCGTCGACGGGAACGGCGCCGTCACGTGCATCCGGTTCGCCAGCGCACCGATACCGGCGCCCTCGGACTGGCCGAACGTGAACGCGGTCCCGGACAGCCGCGCGGTGAGCCCGACGGAGTCGGCGGCCTTGACGAAGGCCTGGAAACCCGCCGGACCGAGGGCGACGGTCGCGCCGTCCGCGCCCGAGTCCTTGATCTGCTGGGCGTACGGGGCGTAGTCGGTCACGCCCTGGGCGGGGATCTTGATCATCGGCGCGGTCTCGAGGCCGATGTTCTTCGCGACCTTCTCCGCGTACTCGCCCTGCCGGATGCCGATGGGCAGGTCGATCGAGGCGAAGACGTACTTCTTGCCACCGTCCGCCTTGTGCGCGTAGGGAATCGCGCCGTAGGCACCGAAATTGCCTGCGTGCAGCGGGAACGTGTCCGGGCTGGTGTAGTCGACCTCGGCCCCGGCCGACACGTTGCCGACGTCGGGGATCTTCGCCTTCTCCAACACCGGCAGCGTCTGCGTGCTGTACACGTCGACGCGACCGACGACGGCGTCGACGCCATCGTGGTCGGCCTGCCGCGCGCACGCCACCGCTTGGTTGACCTCGCCGCGGGTGTTGCAGAAGAAGAACTCAACCTGCTTGCCGTTGACTCCGCCCGCCTTGTTGACGGCGTCGACCGCCGCGCGGGCGCCCGCCTCGACATCGGGGTAGTTCGTCAGGCTCGACCCGACGGCGGTGATGACCCCGAGCTTGAGGGCGTCGCCTCCGCCGCCTGCGGATTCGCCGCCGGCACAGCCGGACAGCACCACAACCGTTGCGACGCCCGTGGCCGCCAGCGCGCCGACGCGCGAGCGAGTTCCGAACACCATTGTTCCTCCACTATGGGCAACTGCGCGATCCCCGACCCTGGAAGTGCGTCCGGCTACGGCCCGGTGGGCAGGTGCCCTGCCCACCGATGCCTGCCGGGGTACTACTCCGCGTAGCGGTTCTTCGGGAACGCCAGCCCGAGGTTCTCCCGCATCGTGGTGCCCACGTAGTCCTCACGGACGAGCCCGCGCTTGCGCAGGATCGGCACCACGTGCTCGCAGAAG
The DNA here is from genome assembly GCA_030451825.1 of Pseudonocardia sp. Lineage (GTDB taxonomy): Bacteria > Actinomycetota > Actinomycetes > Mycobacteriales > Pseudonocardiaceae > Pseudonocardia. The sequence continues at coordinate 12,716 of JAKDNL010000087.1, forward strand.
TCAGATACCCCCTCGGGGACGTCGGAGATCTGGAGGATGAATCCGTCGCAGGCCTCGGTCTCGTACCACTCCTCGAACTCGTCGGCAGCCGCCTCGGCCGACTTCGGGTAGATGTTGGTGCCGTTGAAGCCCTGCACCATCTCCCGCAGGGTCAGGCCCTGGTCCCGGGCGCGGGTGAGCATGTACTCCTGGTGCGCGCGCGGCATGCCGCGGCCGACCTCCGGGAGCTCGATCTCCGGCACCGGCGCGTCCAGGTCGTACTTGGCCAGCTCGATGCCGAAGTACATCTCGGCGAAGTTCCGCGAGACGTCGTCGTCGAGCAGGCGCTGCATCTTCTCGTACTTCTCCTCGGCCTCCGCCTCGGTCCGTCCGATCACCGGGTTGATCGAGGCGAGCACCTTGATGCTGTCGGGGTCGCGCCCCGCGGCGACGGTGCCGTCCTTGATCTTCTTGTAGTACTCGCGGGCCCGCTCGATACTCGAGTTGACCGAGAACAGCACCTCGCCGTTCTTGGCGGCGAAGGCGATCCCGTCCGCGGACGCACCGGCCTGGCAGATCACGGGGTAGCCCTGCGGTGGGCGCTCCATGTTCAGCGGCCCGGCGACCTGGAAGTGCTCACCCTTGTGGTCGAGCTTGTGGAACTTCTCCGCGTCGAAGAACTGGCCGGCCTCCTTGTCCCGGAACACCGCGTCGTCCTCGAAGGTGTCCCACAGGCCCCTGACGACGTCGAGGAACTCCTGGGCCCTCGCGTACCGCTCGGGGCGTGCCGGAATATGGTCGAGACCGTAGTTCTGGGCCTGGTCGTCGGTGTAGCTGGTGACGACGTTCCAGCCGGCCCTGCCGTGCGAGATGTGGTCCAGGCCGCCGATCATGCGTGCGAGGTTGAACGGCTCGGAGAACGTCGTCGACGCCGTCGCGACCAGGCCGATCTTCTCGGTGACCGCGGCCAGCGCGGCGATCGTGGTGATCGTCTCGAGACGGGCCCCGCGCGCGGTCTTCGCCAGGAACTCGTTGGGGAGCGGCCACGCGTCGAGCCGGTCGCCCAGGAAGACGATGTCGAGCTTCGCCCTCTCGGCCTCCTGAGCCATGCGCTTGTAGTTCTCGAAGTTCATCAGGTCGTCCCCGGGGCTGTCCGGCAGCCGCCAGGCGCCGTGGTGGTGGCCGCCCGGCCACAGGAACAGCGCCCAGACGGCGGGGCCCTCTCGTCGTGCCATGTCTTCTACTCCGTTCTCGTCGTCGCTGCCGCCTGCTCGCCGCCGGGGTGATGTGGGCCCCCGGCCGCGAGGTACGACGCCTCGATGTCCTTCACTCGACCGGCCACGTCCGCTGTCGGCCCGCTCAGGGCCACACGGCCCCGATCGAGCACGAGGACGTGGTCGGCCACGCGCATCGCCCGGTCGACGTGCTGCTCGACCAGGACGACCGCGGTCCCGCGGTCAGCCGCCTCCCGCACGGCGGTGAGCAGCCGTGCGACGACCAGCGGCGCGAGCCCCAATGAGAGCTCGTCGACCAAGAGCACCTTCGGTGAGCGCGCCAGAGCTCGACCGAGGGTGACCATCTGCTGCTCACCTCCGGAGAGGAGCCCGCAGCGCCGGTCGAGCAGCGTCTCGATCTCCGGGAACAGGGTCACGACCCGTGCGACGTCGCTCCGCCCGACCCTCAGGTTCTCCTCGACCGTCAGCTCCATGAACACCGAGCGCTCCTCGGTGACGAAGGCGACCCCCGCGCGGGCCCTGCGGTGCAGCCCCGCGGGTGCGGGGGCCCCGGCCAGTCGAACCGCACCCGCCAGCGGGGCCAGCTCGCCGGCGAGGCCGAGCAGCGTGGTGGTCTTGCCGGCGCCGTTGGGGCCGAGCAGCAGCGCGACCTCACCCGGACGGACGGTCAGCTCGACCCCGGTGACGACCGGACGGCCGCCGTAGCCGACGCTCAGCTCCCGCGCCTCGAGCGCCGGAGGCGCGGCCGGGGCCGCCGGGACGCTCGGTGCCGTGTCGGTACTCATCTCAGCGCTCCTCCCCCGCGGTGACTGCGAGCCGCGACGGTGCGGGCGTCCGGGCGGTCGGGATCGCGTCCCCAGCTGTGTCCCCGGTCGCGTCCAGGTGCTCCTCGCCCAGGTAGGCGGCGATGACGTCGGCGTCGGCGCGGACCTCGTCCGGCGTCCCGCGGGCGATCTGGTGGCCGAAGTTCAGCACGACGATCTCGTCGCACAAGCTCATGACGAAGGGCATGTCGTGCTCCACCACCAGCACTCCGATCGTCCAGGCGTCGACGAGACGGCGCAGCGCGCGGGCGAGCTCGGCGGTCTCGGCCGAGTCGAGGCCCGCGGCGGGCTCGTCGAGCAGCAGGACGGAGGGCCCGCCCGCCATCGCGCGAGCGATGGCGACGAGGCGCCGACGACCGTAGGGCAGCGAGGCGACGGTGACGTCGAGGCAGTCCCCGAGACCGAGCTCCCGCACCGCCGCGAGCGCGGCAGGCGTCAGCGGGTTGCGCCGCGGGGCCACGAGGTCGGTGAGGTAGGTCGTCGTCCCGGCGGGGTCGGAGGCCACCGCGAGGTTCTCCCGCACCGTGCTGCTCTCGAAGAGCTCGAGGGCCTGGAAGGACCGGCTGAGCCCGGCGCGGGTCCGGCGGTGCACCGGCCAGCCGGTGACGTCCTCGCCCGCCAGCATGATCTTCCCGGTGGCCGGCCGGACGAAGCCGGTCACGGCGTCGATCATGGTGGTCTTGCCGGCCCCGTTCGGGCCGATCAGCCCGACGATCCGTCCGGGCTCTACGTGCAGCGCAGCCCCCGAGACGGCGGTGACCCCGCCGAAGCGCACGACGACGTCGGTGACGTCGAGCACCGCGGGCGTGATCTCCGGCTTCGGGAGGTCCGCCTCGGGCGGCTCGTCGGCGTCCGGGACGGCGGCACGGGCCCGGCCGCGACCGAACCGGGCGACGAGCTGCTGGAACTGGTGCACCTGCGCCCCGGCGATCCCGTCGGGGTGCAGCAGCGCGAACAGCACGACCACGAGCCCTGCGATGGTGGACAGCCAGGCCGGAGAGGCGTCCGGGGCGAACTGGTGGATCAGCCAGGTCCCGAACCCGCCGGTGACCAGCGTGCCGCCGAGCAAGCCGCCCCCGAGGAAGCCGATGCCGCCGATGAACCCGTACCCGACCGCGAGGATCGACTGGAACGGATCGAACTCGCTGTAGAGGATGGTCGGGTTGCGGAAGGCCACGAGGATCCCGCCTATCCCGGCGATCACCGCCGCGAAGCCGAAGGCGAAGAGCTTGACGCGCAGGACGTCGATCCCCAGCGCGGCGGCTGCCCGCTCGTTCGTGCGGACGGCGATCATCCGCCGACCGCTGCTCCCCCGTCGGACGTTCGCCACGACGATCGCGCAGACGGTGAACGCCACCAGGATCAGCAGGGCCCAGCGGCGCGGGTAGAAGATCGTGTCGAAGTCGACGCCGAACAGCGACTGGGCACCGACGGGGGTGCCGTCGAACCCGCCGGTGAGAGCGCCGTTGGTGAAGACCAGGGAGGCCACCGTGGCCCCGAGGCCCAGCGTGACGATCGCGAGGTCGATGCCTCGGGTACGCAGCGCGGGCAGCGCGAAGAGCAGTCCGACGGCGAGGACCGCCACGGACGCCACCACGACGGCGAGCAGGAACGGCACCCCGAGGTCGGCGACGAGCCGGCCCGCGACCAGGGCGGCCACCCCGCCGAGGGCGAACTGCGCCAGCGAGAGCTGCCCCGTGTACCCGAGCAGCGCGACGACGGACAGCAGCACGATGCCCCAGCTCAGCGTCACGCCGAGCGCGATCACCAAGGACTCCTCGAGCCCGACGGCCAGCATGACGGCGCCGACCACGACGAGTCCGGCCACCCAGATCCACCGGATCCGGCCGGTGCCCAGCGCGGGCAGGTTCTGGGCCCCCGAGGTGCGGGACGGCACACCCTGCCTGCGCAGGACGAGGACGGCGAGGATGACGAGGAACGGCACAGCCTGCATCGCGCCGGGCACGAAGTCGACGTATCGGCCGACCAGGGACTGCAGCACCCCGATCACCATCGCGCCCGCGAGCGTGAGCCAGAACGACGAGAGCCGGCCGATCAGCGCCGCGGCGAGCACGGGGATGACGAGCAGCGGCATCGCGTCGACGGTGACTCCCACGAGCGGGGCGATCAGGATGCCCGCCACCGCGGCCAGACCCCAGCCGAGCCCCCATGTCAGTCTGCCCAGCAGATGCGGCGACCAGCCCAGGGTGGCCGCCGCGCGGGGGTTCTCGGCATTGGCGCGGATGGCGAGACCGACCGCCGTCCGCCGCGAGACCAGCCACAGGACCGCCGTGAGAACGACGGCGATGAGCAGCAGCACGACCTTGTCCGTGCCGATCTGGACGCCGCCCACGGTCAGCAGCGACGTCGGGAGGTCCGAGTCGAGCGTCCGCGGAAACGGTCCCCAGATGAGCAGGGCCACGCCCTGCAACAGCATGAACAGCCCGAGCGTGCAGATGACGCGGGCCAGTGCGGAGGCACGCCCGAGCGGGCGCATCACCAGGTGGTAGATCGCGAGGCCGAGACCGGCGCCGACCAGCACGGTCACGGCAGCGGCCGGGACGACGCCCCAGCCCCACCCGACC
>JAKDNL010000634.1 GCA_030451825.1 Pseudonocardia sp.
CGGGCGCTCCGCTCGCTCATCCCGGACGTACGAAAGCTCCGCTCGCTCATCCCGGGCGTACGAAAGCTCCGCTCGCTCGGCCGCCCGCCAAGGCCGGCCGCTGATGGACGAGAGCGCCTTTCGTGCACCCCGGGTGGACGCGCGGCGCGCTCGTGCGGACAGGGGTGCGGGGGCTGCGCGGGCATGGCGCTCACATCCGGAAGACGCCGAAGGCCTGCTCGGCCAGGGGCGCGTTGGCGGCGGTGGACAGGGCCAGGCCCAGGACGGTGCGGGTGTCGGCGGGGTCGATCACGCCGTCGTCCCAGAGCCGGGCCGTGGAGTAGTACGGGTGGCCCTGCGCCTCGTACTGGGCGCGGATCCGGTCCTTGAACTCTTCCTCCGGAGTGGGGTCGTTCGGCGAGCGCACCGCGGAGAGCACCGTCGCGGCCTGCTCGCCGCCCATCACCGAGATCCGGGCGTTGGGCCACATGAACAGGAACCGGGGCGAGTAGGCGCGCCCGCACATCGAGTAGTTCCCGGCGCCGAACGAGCCGCCGATCACCACGGTCAGCTTCGGCACCCGCGTCGAGGCCACCGCGGTCACCATCTTCGCGCCGTTCTTCGCGATCCCGCCGGCCTCGTACTCGCGACCGACCATGAACCCGGAGATGTTCTGCAGGAACACCAGCGGGATGCCGCGCTGGTCGCACAACTCGACGAAATGCGCACCCTTGACCGCGGACTCGGAGAACAGGATCCCGTTGTTGGCCACGATCCCGACCGGGTGCCCGTGGATCCGCGCGAAACCGGTGACCAGCGTCGTCCCGTACTCGGACTTGAACTCGTGGAACCGGGAGCCGTCGACGACGCGGGCGATCACCTCGCGCACGTCGTAGGGGGTGCGGGAGTCGGTCGGCACCGCGCCGTAGAGCTCGCCGGGGTCGACGGCCGGTGCCTCGGTCGGCGCGACGTCCCACCCCCGTGCGGCGCGCGGCCCCAGCGAGCCGACGATCGAGCGCACGATCGCCAGGGCGTGCGCGTCGTCGTCGGCGAGGTGGTCGGTGACCCCGGAGGTCTTCGAGTGCAGGTCCCCGCCGCCGAGCTCCTCGGCCGTGACGATCTCGCCGGTCGCGGCCTTCACCAGCGGCGGGCCGCCCAGGAAGATCGTCCCCTGGTTGCGGACGATCACCGCCTCGTCGGACATCGCCGGCACGTACGCACCGCCCGCCGTGCACGAGCCCAGCACGGCGGCAATCTGCGGGATGCCCTGACCCGACATCTGTGCCTGGTTGTAGAAGATCCGGCCGAAGTGCTCGCGGTCGGGGAACACGTCGTCCTGCTCGGGGAGGTACGCCCCGCCGGAGTCGACGAGATAGATGCACGGCAGCCGGTTGTGCAGGGCCACCTCCTGCGCGCGCAGGTGCTTCTTGACGGTCACCGGAAAGTACGTGCCGCCCTTGACCGTGGCGTCGTTCGCGACGATCACGCATTCCCGGCCGGCCACCCGCCCGACGCCGGTGATCACCCCGGCGCCCGGGGCCTCGTCGTCGTACATCCCGTTCGCCGCCATCGGCGAGAGCTCCAGGAACGGCGACGACGGGTCGACCAGCGAGTCCACCCGGTCGCGCGGGAGCAGCTTGCCCCGCTCCACGTGCCGGGCACGGGACCTCTCCGGACCGCCGAGGCGCGCGGTGGCCAGCCTCGCGGCGAGGTCCGCGACGAGCGCGCGGTGCGACTCGGCGTTCGCGGCGAACGCCTCACCACCCGGATCCACCCCCGTGCCCAGCCGCGGCGCGGTTCCCGTTCCGTCGACGACTGCCATCTCCACCCTCCGATCGGTTAATGACCGTTAACAGGTTAGCGCTCGTTAACCTCGAGGTCCAGAGCGCTTTCAGCGTTCTCACAGCGACGGTGCCCGACACTTGCCTGGTCCGGGCGGGATCGCGCGACCCCGCCCGGACGGGAGAACCCCAGCCTGCCGCGAGACCGCGGCCGGTGCCCGTCGGAACGCACGGAGGTCGCAACGAGCGTGATCGGACACCCGAGCACCACCGCCCGCACCGGGCGTTCGTCGACGCGGCCAGCGCCCCGCCGGACGGGCGTCGCCGCACCCGACGGCCTCGGCGCGGCGCTGATCGGGCTCGGGGCGCTGGGCATCCTCGGCAGCGCCGTCCAGCTCGCCGCGCCCGGCTCGACGCACATGCTGCCGTGGGCGGCGACGATCCTGCTCACCGCTGCCGCGATCCTGCTGACCCTGCCGCGGGCCGGACGGCCGGGCCGACGGGTCGCCCGTGTCCTGGGCCTGATCGTGCTGGTGTCCGCCGCGACCGCCGTCGTCGAGCACCTGACCGCAGGTCCCGACGTCGGGGTCGGCGCATTCACACACTCCTGGTACGGCGGCGGCAGCACCCCGCTGGCGCCGGGGCTGCTGGGTCAGTCCGCGCTGTTGCTGCTGGTCGCGAGCCTGCGGACCGGTCCCCGGCTGAGCAGGTTCGGCCGCTGGGCCCGCGGCCGTGTCCGCTCGGCAGCGGGATCGCGGTGATCGGCCCCGGGACGAGCGGGCCGGCGAACGGGCCGCCCGTGCGCTGCCTCTACGGTTGATTCGTGCGGCTACTACTGGTCGAGGACGAGAAACCGCTCGCCGAGCTCGTGCGGCGGGGGCTGGCCGGCGAGGGCCACCAGGTCGAGGTCACCCATGACGGGCAGAGTGGGCTCGAGGCGGCGCTGTCCGGCCGACACGACGTGATCATGCTGGACATCATGCTGCCGGGACTGTCCGGCTACCGGGTGTTGCAGCGACTGCGGCACGAGGGCGTGTGGACGCCGGTGCTGATGCTCACCGCCAAGGACGGCGAGTACGACGAGGCGGACGCCTTCGATCTCGGCGCCGACGACTACCTGACCAAGCCGTTCTCCTTCGTCGTGCTGCAGGCCCGGCTCCGCGCGCTGCTGCGCCGGGCCGGGGAGACGGCGCCGACCGTGCTGCGCGTCGGTGACCTCTCGCTGGACCCGTCGAAGCACCGGGTGCACCGCGGCGAGGTGGAGATCTCGCTGACCCCCCGAGAGTTCGGGGTGCTCGAGCACCTCATGCAGCGCTTCGGGCAGGTCGTGACCAAGACCGACATCCTGCGCTCGGTGTGGGACGCGCACTACGACGGCGAGGTCAACGTCGTCGAGGTCTACGTCGGCTACCTGCGGCGCAAGATCGATACCCCGTTCGGGACGAACAGCATCGAGACCCTGCGTGGGGTCGGTTACCGGATGGCCGAGCCGGACCGCGACTGAGATCCCAACGCCCATCCGGCCGCCTCGGCTGCGGTCGATTCACGTCACGGACCCCACGGCGCCAGGAGGGGCGGCCGTCAGGGGTCCGACGGGTTCCCACGGTCGGACGGGGGCAGGCCCGGGCCCGGCGAGCCGTTGCGCCCGTTGCGCGGGTGGCCGTTCTGCGGGAGGACGTTGCGCGGATGGGCGTTGCGCGGGAGACCGTTGCGCGGGTTCTGGGGCCGGCCGTTCGGTCGCTGGACGCCCCGGCCGTTCGCGGAACCGTTGCGGGAAATTCCGTCCGCGGCGCTGTTGCGGGAGGTTCCATTCGCGGGGCCGCTGCGGGAGGTTCCGTTCGCGGAGCCGTTACGGACGGCCGGGGAGATGGCCGTCCCGGCGCGTCCGGCTCCGGCCGGACGGACCCGCGGCAACGGGCGTGTGGCGTTCTCGTCGGCCGGGCTGCCA
>JAKDNL010000088.1 GCA_030451825.1 Pseudonocardia sp.
AGCTGCGCAAACGTGGAGAGTTCAACCTCCACCGCAGGGCTGACCCCCAGAGAATCGTCGGTGGCCGCGGTGCTGGTGCTGCAGGCACTGGTCGTGGCCTGGGTGGGCAGGTTCCCCACGACGGCCCTGCCGGGGCTGGCGGCCCTTCCGCTCGTGCTGGTCTGGGCCGCGCCCGGTGTGGCGTTCACCGTGACCGCCGTCGCCGAACTGGCCGGGGTGTTCCTCGCCGTCGTCGCCCGGCCGCCCCGCCGTCGGCTATGGACCGCGCTGGCGGGCACCGCGCTGCTGCTGGTGATCGGGCAGTTGCTCAACGAGATCCGGGGCGGCGGATCGGACATCGCCGCCGCGGTCACCGGTGCGCTGCTGCAGGCGGTCCTCGTGGTCGGGCTGCCGCTGCTGCTCGGCCTGGTGATCGCCGCGCAGCGGGACGCCCACGACGCCCGCGACCAGGAGGTGTGGGCGCTGCGCCGCGAGCGCGATGCCCTGCGCCACGCCGCCGTGTCGCAACAGCGGGTGGCGATGTCGCGGGAGCTGCACGACATCGCCGCCCACCACATGTCCGGCATCGCGCTGATGGCCGCGGCGATGGACCGGCAGATCGACTCCGACCCCGCCACGGCGAAGGGTTCGGCGCGCCAGATCCGCGAGCAGAGCAGTGCCGTCCTCGACGACCTGCGACGGCTGGTCGGCCTGCTGCGCGAGGAGCCCGACGCCTCCCGGCCGGTGGAGACCGTCGCCGCCCTGTCCGCGCTCGTCGAGACCCGTCGGGCGGCCGGGGCCGAGATCGACCTCGCCGTGCCCGCGGGGGACACCGATCGCGGCGCGGGTGTGGGCCCGCTCGCCCACCTCGTCGCCTACCGGATGGTGCAGGAGTCGCTGGCCAACGCCGCGGCGCACGCACCGGGTGCACGGTGCACGGTCGAGATCGGCGACCCGCACGAGGACCGGCTCACGATCACCGTGCGCAACGGCGTCCCCACCGGACCCGACCCGGGTCCCGGCGGCGGGTTCGGGCTGATCGGCATGGCCGAGCGGGCGCAGCTCGTCGGTGCCGACCTCACCTACGGCGCCACCCCGGACGGTGGCTGGGAGGTCGTTCTGACGCTCCCGGTCGACGACACGATCGGTACGACGCGCGCGCCGGCGCCACTTTCGGAGGACCCCGCATGATCCGCGTGCTCATCGCCGACGACCAGCATCTGGTACGCGCCGGCCTGTCGGCGTTGCTGGGCGCCGAGACCGACATCGAGGTGGCCGGCGTGGCCCGCGACGGGGACGAGGCGCTGGCGATGGCCCGCGACCTGGTGCCCGACGTCGCCTGCCTCGACATCCGGATGCCCGGCCGCAGCGGTATCGAGGTGGCTCGCGAACTGTGCGCCCCGGACGCCGATCCGCAGGTGCCGGTCCTCGTGCTGACGACGTTCGACCTCGACGACTACGTCTTCGGTGCGCTGGAGGCCGGGGCGTCGGGGTTCCTGCTCAAGGACGCGGACCCGGAGAACATCGCGGCGGCCGTCCGCCACGTCGCCGCGGGCCAGGGCACCATCGACCAGACGCTGACCCGCCGGATCATGCGGGAGTTCGTGCACCGCCGCCGTCTGCAGCCGGTGACCGGCCGGCGCGCCGAGGACCTGCTCACCCCACGCGAGCACGAGATCCTGCTGCTGCTCGCCCAGGGCCTGTCGAACGACGGGATCGCCGGCGCGCTCGTCGTCGAGGTGTCGACGGTGAAGTCGCACCTGGCGCGGATGCTGCCCAAGCTCGGCGTGCGGTCCCGGCTGCAGGCGGTCGTCTGGGCCTACCAGAACCACGTCGTCGCCGTCCCCGAACCGGACGCCTGACCCCGCAGCCCGGGAACCTCGGTCCCACGCGCAGCACCGTCACGACGCGGTCACGCGGCACGGGGCTCCGGGTACCCGAGCCGTCCGCGGGTCCCGACCAGCACGAGCAGGGCGGCGACGACCGCGCCGGCCGCCATGGCGTGTGACGCCAGGTCCGAGTCGATCGTCGGGAACATCTCCGACCAGATGATCGAGGCGAAGTTGTTCACGCTGACGTGCGCCAGCATCGACATCGGCAGGCTCTCCCCGGTGCTGTTGAACACCCAGGTCATGACGATGTTGAACGCGATACAGAACACGGCGAAGGAGACCGGGCGGGTCCAGTCGGCATCCGGGAAGCCACCCCACTCGGTGAGGAACAGCGGCAGGTGCCAGAGCGCCCAGATCGGTCCCAGCACCATCGAGCCGGCCAGCGGCCCGAAACGGCGCTGCAGGCGGGGCAGCGCGAAGTCACGCCAGCCGGGCTCCTCGGCGAGGCCGGTCGTGACCATCTGCAGGACCAGCCCCGGGACGTAGGCGGCGACCGCCATCATCGACGGGGCGCTCACCTGCCCGCCGGAGAACGCGTACCCGGTGGCCAGCATGGCCGCGGGAACGCCCAGCAGGGCGATCGCGTACCAGCGCCACCGGACCCGCCAGCGCCACATCCGCCCGGCCCAGCGCCGCAACCCGTCGCGCCCGTCCGCGACGGTCGTGATCAGCAGCGCGGACGCGATCGGGCCGAGGTAGGCTCCGGGCAGCACTCCGAGGAGCTGGCTCGTGCCCAGGAGCTCGGGGAACCGGTAGTCCCAGACCCCGATTCCGTTCTGCGACAGGATGTAGGGGACCCAGGCCAGCCAGCTCATGGCGTTGGCGAGCACGAAGAAGCTGATCAGCGGGTGGCGGCGTACCAGCCCGAGCACGCCCCCGCCCCGCAGAGGCGTACTGGGTCCGGTCCGCTGTGGGGTTCGATCCGAGATCGTCATATGAGCAAGTCTCAGATCCACCCCGGCTCCGTCACGAGACGCAAAAGATCGAACTCCCCGGACTCCATCGAAAGGTGGAGGTCGCACCGGAACCCGTGGCCTCGCACGCGGAATGTCACGTGCGAGGACCCGGATTCGCGTGCGAAGGCGGACGGGCGTGCCGCCGGGCGTCGGCCGGCGTGGCGTCCCGTAGCTCGGCCATCTCCCGATGCCGGCACGGACGTCGATCCACCCGCCGACGGCCGCTCCGCCTGTCTTGCCCACATCTCCCGTGCATGCGAGTGTGATGAAGAACACGTTCTGATGGCGGGGTCGGAGGAGGGCACGTCGATGAAGGTCACTTCCTTCCATTTCATGCCGTACCGGGACCTGCCCGCCGACTTCGACACGAAGTACCCATCGTCCTGGGTGGACCCGCCGTGGTGGGAGCTGGGAGACGCGGGGAAGGTCCACGACTACTACAACCAGTCGCTCGACGAGCTGATGCACGCCGCTCGGATGGGCTTCGACGGCCTGGGGACCAACGAGCACCATCAGAGCGTCTACGGCTTCATGTGCAATCCGAACCTGTTCGGGGCGATCCTGGCCAAGATGACCCACGACGAGGGGCTGGACGACGTCGCGCTCGTCCAGTTGGGAGCGACGATCTCGTCAACGTCGCCGCCCACGAGAATTGCCGAGGAATACGCGGTCCTCGACTGCATCAGTGGTGGTCGGCTCGTCGCCGGGATGCCGTTGGGCCTGGGCGCCGACGCCTGCATCTCCTACGGCGTGCCTCCGATGGAGCAGCGTGGGCGCTGGCGGGAGGGCATCGACCTGATGCTCAAGGCCTGGACGGCCGAGGAGTTCTTCGCCTGGAACGGCAAGTACTTCCAACTGCCGAAGGTCAATCTGTGGCCGCGACCGGTGCAGAAGCCGCACCCACCGCTGATCATCCCGGGCGCCGCGAGCTCGTCGACCTGGGACTACTGCCACGACCACGACTTTCCGTATGCCTTCCTCAGCTACTTCGGCGGCCCGTCGGCGGAGAACGTTCTGGACCGGTTCTGGCAGCGAGCCGCGGAGAAGGACCGGGACGCGAATCCGTATCGGGCGGGAATGCTGCAGCTGGTCGGGGTCGCCGAGACCGACGAGCAGGCGGAGAAGTTGTTCTCCGAGCACATCGAGTACTTCTACCACAAGTGCTTGCACCTGCCCGTGCACTACACGTCCACACCCGGCTCGGCGGATCACAAGAGCCTGGTCAACCTGTTCGGCTCGGGCATGTTGGAGATCATGGACTTCACTGTCGACCTGAAGCCGTTGAACGCCAAGGACATGATCGATCGTGGGTTCGTGGTCGTGGGCAGTCCGAGCACCGTGCGGGAGCGGCTCACCGAGATGTGCCGGCGGCTGAACGTCGGGCACCTGATGACCGTCCTCCAGTTCGGCTCCATGCCCCACGACCTCGCCATGCAGAACGTCGAGCTGTTCGGGCGTGAGGTCCTGCCGTACGTGCAGCCACTCTGGAACGACGAGGGATGGGAGCACCGGTGGTGGCCCGGGCGCTGCAACAAGAAACCGGCCCTGCAGTCCCAGGCCTGACCTCGTCCCGGTGGAGGAACGACCATGACTGCGCCCACGACCGAGACCGTCCAGCTGCGGCATTGCGACTTCGAGGCGAAGGTGAAGGTCGGCGGAAGCGGACCGCCCGTGTTCTACCTGCACACCGCGGGCGGACCACGGTGGGACGTCTTCCTCGACGCGCTGTCCGAGCGGTACACGGTCTTCGCACCGGACCATCCCGGGCTCGGTGAGACCGCACGCGACTCGATCCACAATGTGGACACGCTGTGGGATCTCGTCCTGATCTACGACGAGATGCTGGACGGCCTCGGGCTGTCGCCCGTCCCCGTCATCGGCAGCTCCTTCGGGGGGATGGTCGCGTGCGAGATCGCCGCGCACCGTCCGGAGCGGGTCGACAAGCTGGTCCTGATCGACCCGATCGGTCTGTGGCGCGACGACACCCCGGTCACGCCCTACATGATGCTGTCGCAGGAACAGCTGGTGAAGACGCTGTTCAGCAACGTCGACGCCCGGCCCGTGCAGGACTTCCTCGCCCAGCCGGCCGACCCGCGCGAATGGGCGGTGGCCCAAGCCGACTCCATCTGGGCTCTGGGCACCACCGGGAAGTTCGTCTGGCCCATTCCGGATCGGGGGCTGCGGAAGAGGCTGCACCGGATCACGGCGTCGACGTTGATCCTCTGGGGCAAGGAGGACGCACTGATCTCGTCGATCTACGCGAAGGAGTTCGCCGACCGGATCGCGAACTCCCGGGTCGAGATCATCGACGGGTCCGGCCACGTCCCCCAGTGGGAGCAACTCGAGAAGGTCCGCCCCCTCGTCCTGGATTTCCTCGCCGGGTAACCCGAGGCGACAGGCACGCGTGGGGCGGCCGTTCCTCGACGTTCCGGCAGCGATCCCGGATACGACGAAGGCCGGGTCTTCGACTCTCGATCGATTCTGTGACCAGGGCCTTTGTGTGGTCGGGGTGACAGGATCTGAACCAGCGACCTCGTTCGGCATCCCGGAGACCGGCCGCCCGGCGAGGGCACCAAGTTGATCCTTTGCCTCCCAGGCACCCGCGAGCGTCCGCCGCCGACCAGTACCCGCCACCCGGTCCGTGCAGGCAGGTGGTCTGACGGCGTCCGTGAACGTCCCGCGCCGGACGGCTCGGTCGTCACTCACTTGCAGATGGCGGATGCGGTTGGCCGGTCCGGTCGTGTCTCAGCTCAGTCCTGTGTGTCGCGGCTGTTCGCGGCTGCGGTCGGTGGGTCGGCGAGGCTCGGGTTGTTGTCAAGCTGCGGCGAGCTCCTGATCGGGGAATGAGCGTCATTCCGCGAGATCAAGCCCTGACCTGCACGGAGGCGCGGTCCTGACTGCTCGTCGTTGACTCAAGGGTGTGCGTCGAGAACTCGACTGTCGCGCTCCTCCTCACGCAAGTTGGCGGTCAACAGGGGTCCGGCGGCGATCGCGTCCACGCCTTCGGTGCGTTGGCCTTCGTGGTCTTCGAGGCTGCGGATGCGTCGTTCGAGTGCTGCTTCGGTCATGATCGCGCCTGCGGTGCTGGTGTTGCAGCGCGGGTGGGTAGGGCGGCGGTGTCGAGCGCGGTGGTCAGCGCCCGGCTGGGGTCGGGCGGAACGGTGATTGCGCGCCACGCGATGTATCCGTCCGGCCGGATCAGCGTGGCCCCGTCGGGCCCGATGCCGTAGGCACGCCGGAAAGTGTCGGGGTCTACCGGTTTCGTGCCTGTTCCGAGGTGCACGAAGACGACCGGGATGCCCAGGTGAGCGGCGGCCTGGTCGGCTGCCGTGGCCCACTGCCCGTCTTCGGACAGCAGGACCCAGCCACGGTGGAACAGATCCAGCGTCGACCGTTCCTCCTCGTTGTCACCGCAGAGCCATAGGTGCGGGGCCCGGGTGCCGGGCTGGCCGCCCCACTGGCTGGGCAGTTGGGCGGCCGGCAGATCCGCTCCCGCTTCCGGAATCGTTGCCGAGCGGTAGAGCTGGCCGAGCTCGACGGCAGTGTCGTCGAGCACCGGAACCGCCGAGGCGGGGGTCTTCAGGTGTGCCTTGTAGTCGGCACGCGCGAAGAGCTGGTCGTGCCGCAGGTCCGCGATCGGTCGACGTTCGGCGTCGTAGGTCTCCAGCAGGCGCGGGTCCGATTGCCCGGCCAGTACGGCCCCCAGTTTCCAGGACAGGTTGTGAGCGTCGTCGATGCCGGTGTTGGCTCCGAAACCACCGCGGTTGGGCGGAAGTTGGTGGGCCGCGTCGCCGGCGAGGAACACTCGTCCGACCGAGAAGCGGTCGGCGATCAGCGCACCCAGTTCCCAACGGCCAGTGGTGACCAGTTCGATGGGGAGGTCGTCGCGTCCGATCGCCCGCTGCACCATGCGGATCTGCTCGTCGGGGGCGCGGTTGACGTCGTCGCCGAGCATCAGTACCCACCGGCCGTCCGAGTAGGTGGTCAGGAACGCTGTGAAGTCCGGCTGGTCGATCTCGAACTGGACGACACCGTGCTGCAGGTACCCATCGATAGGCGCCTTGAACAGGATGCTGCGCTGCACCGACAGCTGTCCCTGGCCGTGGCGGCCGATGCCGAGACTGTCCCGCACGGCGCTGGTCGCGCCGTCGGCGGCGACGGCGTACTGCGCGCGCAGGTCGTATTCATGACTGTCTTCCCGGCGGCGCAGCGTTGCAGTGACTCCGTTGTCGTCCTGGGTAAGGGTGAGCAGTTCGGTGCCGAGGCACAGCCGCGCGCCCAGCTCACGGGCCCGCTCCCGCAGGATGGGTTCGAGCCGGTCCTGGGTGATCGCGATCGCGTGTTCCGGCGACTCCTCAGCACCGTAGGCACCGTTGCCGCCGTGCGTCCACGGGTACTCCTCGTACCAGGTCCCTGCCAGGCTCTCCACCCGAGCTCGTCGCGGGGGCTTCATGCCCTGTAGCGAGGCAGGCACCTCGACACCAGTCTGCCGGAAGTGCTCCATCGTGCGGGTCGTGAAGCCGATGGCACGTGGATGCGGCGAGCTGTCCCGGTGCTTGTCGACGAGAACGACCGGCACCTTCTCCCAAGCCAGGAACACGGCAGCGGACAGTCCGACCAGGCTGCCGCCGACGATCAGTACCGGTGCTGTCTCGTCGTCATCGGCGTTGAGGTCCATCTCGATCACCCCTTCACGGGGTCAGTCCGTCCAACCCCTCACCAGGCAACCACAACTGAGTCAATATCACCACTGACTAAATATATTAACTAAATTAAGACACCTGATAGTGTGGCGGACATGACTGTTGAACCACTCGGCCGCCGGGGACGCAAGAACGCACAGACCCGACAGGCGTTAGCCGAGGCCGCGCAGCGGTTGTTCCTGGAGAAGGGGTATGACCAGGTCAGCGTGAAGGAGATCGCCGACGAGGTGGACATCTCGGTACCGACGGTGTTCAAACACGTCCCCGACGGTAAGCAGGCGTTGATGTTCGACGACGGCGTAGAGCGCCGGGAAAGCCTGCTGGCCGCGGTCCGTGAACGCCCCGCTGGACAGCCGGTGATGTCCGCACTGCGCCAGTTCATGGCAGGCCGCGGGCCTTTCGTGACCAACCCCAGCCGGGAGTTCCGCAGGCGCACTGAACTGATCATGACCACGCCAGAGCTTCGGAACCACACCCGCACCCTCTGGATCCGCTGCGAAGCGCCCCTCGCCGAAGCCATCGCCACCGAACTCGGCCGTGAGCCCGACGACCTCACCGCCCGTGCCGTAGCCCGCTACGTCCTGGAGATCCCGCAGTTCGTCGGCGACGAACTCGATCCCCGCAGCGCACTCGATGCCGTCTTCGACCTGCTCGAACACGGACTCCACAGCCTCGCCTGACAGCAAAGCCGAGCCGATCACGTCACCGAAGCCTGTCCGGCAGGATCCTGGGTGCCGGGTCGCTGCGTCGAGGTGCTGCGTGGGCAGCGGGACCGTCAGGTCCGGCATCGTTCGCGCGCGGCGGCCGAGTGGCAGGAGCACGGTCTGGCGTTCGCCTCCGAGACCGGCACCGCACTCGACGCGGCCAACGTCCGGCGCGGCTCCCACACCGTGCTCGAGGCCGCGGGGCTCGATGCGGGGGAGTGGACGCCCCGGGAGCTGCGGCACAGCTTTGTCCCGCTGCTGTCGGACAGCGGCATGACCATCGACCAGAGTGCTCGCCTGGTCGTCCCGAACCCGGATGCGGACACCCGGCCCGTGTCGTCCGGTGCCGACGAACGCGGCCTGAGCTGCTCTTTCGTGTCGGACCGTCTCGACTGCTGTCGACAGCCGCTGCGGCGATTGCTCCGGATTCGCTCCGGAAGCGGCCACTGCGCGCACTTGACTGTCGAGCACTCCTGACGTCCGCGCGTGCCGCGTCGGCCTTGCTCCCCCGTTGGTCAGCGCGTCCGCCGGTGTCCGGGCTCGTCCGCGTGCTCGTAGCACGTAGCAGGCATTTACAATACGGAGCAGCTCTGTATCGTAAGAGCCATGAGCACTCAGCCCCGTTCTCGTGCTCCTGGCCGCCCGCGGAACCAGGAGGCCGACGCTGCCATCCTGGACGCCGCGCTGGAACTGTTGATCGAGCGTGGTGTGGAGGCGACCAGCATCGAGCAGGTAGCCCGGCGCGCCGGAGTCACTCGGGCCACCGTGTACCGGCGATTCCCGGACAAGACCCGGCTGATGATCGCCACAATCGAAGCCGCCTATGGCGATCCTCCAGCCACACCGGAGATCCGCGACGTCGAGCACCTGCTCGCCGGCTGGGCGCACGTCCTCGCCAACCCGCGCCACCGCCGTCTGCTGCGTCGCCTCTACGGCGCGCTTGAGGATTGCCCGGAACTCACCCGGGCGTACCAGCGTGCTTCCGGCGAGTCACGCGACCGGACCCGTCGCGAGGTGCTCGAGCGGGCGCGCACGCGTGGGATGTTGCCTCCAGGCACCGACCCAGACGTCCTGCTGGACCTGCTCACAGGCGCGGTCTGGCAGCACCTGGCCGCTCGGCCGGACACCAGCACGGTGGGGGAGACCGAGCAGTTCCTGCGCGCTGTGCTGCATCAAGCCGGCTACCGGCCCGACGCCGTTCAGCAGCAGCCTGTCGATGACGGGCAGTAGCACAGCCAAGATTGCGAGACAAGGAGCAGACATCATGCCAACAGCCAGCGTCGAGGCGCAGCAGCGTAGCCGGTTATACGCCCGCGTCATCGGCCCCTACGTCGCCGTCATCACTACTGTCCTCGCGATCCGCCTGCCCGAGCTCATCGGTTTGGCCACCGACCTGTTCGCCCAGCCGGTCCTGGCCTGGATGCTCGGCGCCCTCATGCTTGGCGGTGGGCTGGTCATCATCGGCGGCCACCGCAGCTGGCGGGGACCGCTCGCGGTCACGGTGTCGCTGTTTGGCTGGTTCGTGGCCCTGCGGGGATTCCTCCTCATCGCCACGCCGACGGTGGTCCGCTCGGGCGTCGACGCCAGCATGCTCTCGCCGACCGCCATGACCCTGGCCCGCATCTTCTTCGCCGCCTTGGCCGTGATCGGCCTGCTGTGGACCTATGCCGGCTGGTTCACCAACCCGGCCGTCGCTGAGCCGTCGGCGTCCGCAACAGCGATGAGCTCCGCCCATCGTGGCGGGTAACCGGCATCGGCGCCGTGCGCGCTGGATGGGTTCTGGGGTAGCAACCAACAGATTGAGGTAGTGGGCATGAGTGATCTGACCGGCAGGACGGCTCTGGTGACCGGAGCATCGCGCGGCATCGGGCAGGCGATCGCGTCTCGGCTCGGCTCGAAGGGGGCCATGGTCATCGTGCACTTCGGCACGGACGAGGACGGTGCGGCAGCGACGGTCGAGGAGATCGAACGCAACGGTGGAACCGCGCTCGCCGTCCGGGCAGAGCTGGGCGTAGATGACGACGTCGAGACTCTCTTCGCGGGAGTCGAGGCCGGCCTGGCCGGGCGGCCACTCGACATCCTCGTCAACAACGCCGCGGCTGCGCCCGCCGGGTCGCTCGCAGCCACGACGCGGACGGAGTTCGACCACCTCTTCGCGGTGAACGTGCGAGCGCCGTACTTCATCATCCAGCAAGCGTTGCCTTTGCTCGCCGACGGTGGCCGCGTCATCACGATCTCCTCCGTGGCGACCCGGATGGCCAACCCCGACCAGACGTCCTTCGCTATGACCAAGGGCGCGGTCGAGACGATGAGCATGACCCTGGCCAACGAGCTCGGAGTCCGAGGAATCACGGTGAACGCGGTTGCTCCCGGTGCCACCCGGACCGCCACCAACGGATCGTTCTTCGAAGCGCCGGGCCTGGCCGAGCTCATCGCTGGAACGGCGGCTCTCGATCGGCTGGGCAGGCCCGACGACGTCGCCGACATAGTCGCCTTCCTCGCCTCCAGCGCCGCGCGCTGGATCACCGGTCAGGTCATCGACGCAAGTGGTGGCCTGTTCCTCGGTCCACGCGCCTGATCGCAGATTTGAGCGTGCGCGAGATCAGTCAGCGGCTTGTCGACGACTTGACACAAACACGGTCCGATAGCCGAACCGGCACCCGGGCACCCCGGCTGATGGGGAGTCCGGTGGGCGTGGCCTGGTGCTGCGGTCTGACCGGGCACCACCCGCACTCGGCCCGACCTGGGCCATGCACTCGCCGGCGGCACGCTCTGGCGACACTCCGCAGACGTCATGTCCGCAACCACGCTGGGGCTCGTGCGGCATCCCGTCGACCTGGCGTCAGCCCGCCCGCGCGGCGTCCCGGGGCAGCCCTCGACGCATCTGCCGGCCGATCTCATGCAGCTCTGCCCCCGGGGCGCCGTGTGGTAGCCCTCGAGGAGGTCGATGGGATGCCGCACCCTGTCTCCCCACACTCTGCCCGCGCGTGTGCTCGGCCGGCCTCCCGGAGACCTGCCCGTCCGGCGAGGACATGCTCTTATTCTTGCTCGTGAATGTGGCGCCCTGGCTAGCGGCGCCGCAGGCGCCGCCTTGATACTGGATGGAAGATATAGACACAGCGAGTGTCCGGTCGACGGGATGGGCGTCAGGCCCGGTCGGGGCGCCAAGTGCTGACGGTCTTGTCGTCGTGGCGTTTGGCGCGGGGGAGGGCCCGGCCGTCCGGGTCTTGTTCGGCTTCCCACCGGTGAAGGTCGCGGAGGAGGGCGAGAAGGTCGTCGTCGCCCTTCGCTGCGATGTCGGGCCATGGCACGTGTAGGTGGTCGACAGCGCGTTGCGCTCCGTCGGTGGCGAGCACTGCCCAACGAAGTTCGTCGGCGGCGAAGCGGCGGACGGTCGCGTGGTGGCCGGCGTCGCTCACGGCTTCGGCGATCCAGTAGCCGTGGTCTTCGTTGCGGGCCTGGCGCTCGATGCGCTGTATGTCGACGAGGAGTTGCCGGTGGGTGTCGTCGTATCCGTTGCCCTGCTCCAGCCGCTGGCGGTAGGCCTGGCGCTGTGCGGCGGCGACAGCCGCCAACCGGTCGTCGCAGAGTCGGGCCTGCTGTCCGTCCCGGGTGCCGAGAACGATGGTGCTGTCGCCGAGTACGGCTGCGTCCACGCCGGAGTCGGCCCACCGCAGCAGCGCGACCGTGGATGAGGGGCCGTCCCCGGGCGCGAGGTCGAGCTTGGCGGAGACGATCGCGACGGCATCGGCGATGACGGTCCGCAGGTCGGCCGTCGAGGTGAGGCCAGTCCTGAGGGCGTCGAGTAGGGCATCGACGTACTGCTCCGCCGGTGGGACGCCGGGGGCGATGGCGGTCGCGCCGTCGAGGACGATCAGTCCGTTCGGGGTCGCTGTCCAGCGGTCCTGCCCGGGGCTCGTTGTGCCGGGTAGCGATGCGCCGTGCGTGGTCATCAGGGCCATGGTTGCGGAGGGACGAGGACGTCCAGGGCGGTGGGTGTCAGACCGTCGAGTTCACTTCCGACGACCATGCTGAACGACGTGTTCCCCAGCTCGGCCCAGAGTTCTGCCGGGTGCTCGGTGAGGTACTGAGCGGCCCCGACGGAGCCCAGCGCGTGCACTCCGGCGATGTGGACGACGACGGCGCCAGACGGCATGACATGTCGTGCGAGATAAGCGATGTCGGCTCGGCGTGGCCGCCCGCGCCGGACCGGATCCGGCTCCAGACGGAGCGCATGGAACTCCTCGTCAACATCAGCCACAGCGTCGAGTTCAGGCCCCTTGATAAGTCGACGCGTGACCCGCGTCCTGGTTTAGCCCCCTGAACGGCGACTCAACGGAGCGATCGTTTAGAGGTATCAACGACGAAGGGGTGGAGACATGAGGGACCCTCCAGTGGTGCTCGACGGCTACAAGCTCACGGTGGTGGAGCCGCCCGCACCCAAGACACGGCAGGA
The DNA here is from genome assembly GCA_030451825.1 of Pseudonocardia sp. Lineage (GTDB taxonomy): Bacteria > Actinomycetota > Actinomycetes > Mycobacteriales > Pseudonocardiaceae > Pseudonocardia. Next base: position 12,691 of record JAKDNL010000088.1, read on the forward strand.
CACGAACGGCGCTGACGTGCCGGTGACCGACCGGGACGGGGTGACGCAGTTCATGGTTGAGCCGACGTCGGCTTAACCACGACCTACGGCACTAGTACGCCATGTGGCTCGACGGTGTGCCGCCAAACATGGTGCAGCGGGTTCTCGGGCACGAGCACGCCTCGACGACGCTCGATCTCTACACGCGGCGAACGGACAACAGCGACCGCATTCTCCGGGCGCTCGACGACGAGGAGCCCGACGACCCGGACGACGACGGGGGAGCGGTCCCCGCTCCGATCTGAGGCGGGCGCTCCGGGAATGCTCCGGCAGCGAACCCACCGACGACGAAGGCCCTGGTCCCAGACTCTTGTTTGAGTCTCTGACCAGGGCCTCTGTGTGGTCGGGGTGACAGGATTTGAACCTGCGACCTCTTCGTCCCGAACGAAGCGCGCTACCAAGCTGCGCCACACCCCGAGTCCCGCGGGCATCCCCGCGGACCGAGCTGAACTCTACCCGACGCCCCTCCCGGCCGCCGCGGGGGTGTCCCGCTCCGACCCCGACGTCACCGGGCGCGGCACCAGGGTCAGGAGGGTGGCCTCCGGCGGGCAGGCGAAGCGCACCGGTGCGTAGGGCGAGGTGCCCAGCCCGGCCGAGACGTGCAGCCGTGTGTGGCTGCCCCACCGCGAGGCTCCACGGGCCCGCGAGCGGTCGATCCCGCAGTTGGTGACCAGGGCGCCGTAGCCCGGGATCCGGAGCTGCCCGCCGTGCGTGTGGCCTGCCAGGACGAGGTCGTAGCCGTCGGCGGCGAACCCGTCGAGCACGCGCGGCTCGGGCGAGTGGGTCAGGCCCAGGCGCAGGTCGGCGGCGGGGTCGTGCCCGGAGATCCGCGGGTAGCGGTCCAGGTTCAGGTGCGGGTCGTCGACGCCGGCGATCGAGACCGTGCGGCCGTCGACGGTGAGGTGGTGGCGCGCGTGCGTGGCGTCGAGCCAGCCGTGCTCCCGCAGGGCGGCGCGCAGGTCCTCCCAGGGCAGCTTCTCGCCGTGGACCCGGCGGGTCTCGCCGCGGCGCAGGTAGCGGGCCGGGGTGTTCGGGGTGGGCCGGTAGTAGTCGTTGCTGCCGAACACGAACGCGCCCGGTCGTCGCAGCAACGGGCCGAGGGCGGCGAGCACGCCGGGCACGGCCGCGGGGTGCGCGAGGTTGTCCCCGGTGTCGATCACCAGGTCCGGCTCCAGCGCGGCCAGCTCGGACACCCAGCGGATCTTGCTCTGCTGACCGGGTGTGAGGTGCAGGTCGGAGACGTGCAGCAGGCGCAACGGGCGCGCGTCCGGGGCCAGGACCGGCAGCGTCGCCTCGCGCAACGTCCAGTGCCGGCGCTCGACGCCGACGGAGTAGGCGAGCGTGGTGGCGCCGGTAGCGACCGTTCCCAGGGCGAGGCGGGACCAGGTGTTCACGAATCCCAGCGTACGACCCCGCGGCACGAGAGGAGCGGACGCGGAACGCGCATCTGCACGAGAGGAGCGGACGCGGAACGCGCATCTGCACGAGAGGAGCGGACGCGGAACGAGCATCTGCACCGCCGGACTAGTGTGCACGACCGTGACCACCCTCAAGGAGCAGTTGCGCACCGACCTGACCGCCGCCATGAAGGCCCGCGACGAGCTGGTCAAGGCCACCCTGCGCCTGACCCTGACCGCGATCGGTAACGCCGAGGTCTCTGGGACGACCGCGCGCGAGCTCTCCGACGACGAGGTGCTCGGCGTGATCACCAAGGAGTCGAAGAAGCGGGCGGAGTCGGCCGAGGCGTTCGCCGCCGCCGGGCGCGACGAGCAGGCCGCCCAGGAGCGCGCCGAGGCCGAGGTGCTGGCCCGCTACCTGCCCACCCAGCTCTCCGACGACGAGGTGGACGCCCTGGCCCGCCAGGCCGTCGCGGACGTCGCCGCCGAGTCCGGCGAGCAGCCCGGCCCACGCCAGATGGGCCAGGTCATGAAGAAGGCGAACGCCGCCGCCTCCGGCCGCGCCGAGGGTGGCCGGATCGCCGCAGCGGTGAAGAAGCAGCTCGTGGGCTGACGACACCCCGCAACGAACGTGACGTTCGTTTCGCCCAGCAGGACGAGCACCACGTTCGTTGCGCACCGGTCCGGCCGCACGCCCGGCAGCCGAAGGAACGAGCGTGACATTCGTAGCGGTCTACGCCACGAACGTCACGCTCGTTCGGTTGATGCTCGGGCTACTTGGCGGGGGACTTTCGCGTCGTCGTGCGCTTGGCCGGGGCCGGCTTCCCGGCCGGCTTCGCGGCGGTCTTGCTCGCCGTCGACTTGGTCGTCGACTTCGCCGCCGTGGACTTGCTCGCGGTCGAGCTGCGCTTGGCCGGGGCCTTCTTCGGCGGGGCCTTGGCGCGGCGCTCGGCGAGCAGCTCGGACGCGCGGTCGTCGGTGAGCTCCTCGACCGAGTCGCCCTTGCGCAGGCTCGCGTTCGACTGGCCGTCGGTGACGTACGGGCCGAACCGGCCGTCCTTGATCACCATCTTCTGCCCGGTCGAGGGGTCCTCACCGAGCTCGCGCAGCGGCGGGGCGGCCGCGGCGCTGCGGCCCCGCTGCTTGGGCTGGGCGTAGATCGCCAGCGCCTGCTCCAGGGTGACCGTGAACAGCTGCTCCTCGTCGGTCAGCGACCGCGAGTCGGTGCCCTTCTTCAGGTACGGCCCGTAGCGGCCGTTCTGCGCGGTGATCTCGTCGCCGGACTCCGGGTCGGTCCCGACCACGCGCGGCAGCGACAGCAGCCGCAGCGCGTCCTCGAGCGTGACCGTGTCCACGACCATGGACTTGAACAACGAGCCGGTGCGCGGCTTCGGCTTGGCCGGGGCCTTCTTCTTCGTGGCGCCCGATGCGCCGTCTGCCGGGGCCTCCGGCTCGGGGAGCAGCTCGGTGACGTACGGGCCGAACCGGCCCTCCTTGGCCACGATCTCGTGCCCGGTCACCGGGTCGGTACCCAGCTTGCGGCCCTCCTGCGGCACCGAGAACAGCTTCTCCGCGATCTCCGCGGTCAGCTCGTCCGGCGGCATCTCCTCGGGCAGGTTCGCGCGCTGTGCCTTCTCCTCGACGGTCCGTTCCAGGTAGGGGCCGTAGCGCCCGACCCGGACCACGACGTCGCGGCCCTGCGAGTCGGTGAACATCGGGATCGAGTTCACCGTGCGGGCGTCGATCTCCTCGAGGTTCGCCCCGACCAGCTTCTTCAGGCCACCGGCGCGGGCAACGGAGCCCTCACCACCCGTGGCGGCGCCGAAGTAGAAGCCGTTGAGCCAGTCGGTCCGCGAGTCCGACCCGGACGCGATCGAGTCGAGGTCGTCCTCCATCGCGGCGGTGAAGTCGTAGTCGACGAGCTGACCGAAGTGCAGCTCCAACAGTCCGATCACGGAGAACGCGACCCAGGACGGGACCAGCGCGGCCCCCTTCTTCCACACGTAGCCGCGGTCCAGGATCGTCTTGATGATCGAGGCGTAGGTCGACGGGCGGCCGATCCCGAGCTCCTCGAGCCGCTTGACCAGGCTGGGCTCGCTGAACCGCGACGGCGGGTTCGTGGAGTGGCCCTCGGCGGTCAGCTCGGCCGCGGTCAACGCCTGGCCCTCGGTGAGCTCCGGCAGCCGCGACTCGGCGTCGTCGGCCTCGCCGCCGCTGCCCTCCTCGACGGTCTCGACGTAGGCCTTGAGGAACCCGGGGAAGGTGATCGTGCGCCCGGACGAGGCGAACGTGACCTCCTCGCCGGTGCCGGCCGTCCCGGTGATCCGGATGCTGACCGACGTGCCGCGGGCGTCGTTCATCTGTGACGCGATCGTGCGCTGCCAGATCAGCTCGTAGAGCCGGAAGTCGTCGCCGTCGACCTCGCGGGCGATCTCGCCGGGAGTGCGGAAGGCCTCACCGGCGGGCCGGATCGCCTCGTGCGCCTCCTGGGCGTTCTTCACCTTGCGGGTGTACTGGCGCGGCTTGTCCGCGACGTAGGCGTCGCCGTAGAGCTCGCGGGCCTGGCTGCGGGCGGCGGAGATCGCGGACTCGGACAGCGTCGTCGAGTCGGTCCGCATGTAGGTGATGTAGCCGTTCTCGTAGAGCCGCTGCGCGCCACGCATCGTGCGCTCGGCGGAGTACCGCAGCTTGCGCCCGGCCTCCTGCTGCAGCGTCGAGGTCATGAACGGCGGGTAGGGCTTACGGGTGTAGGGCTTCGACTCGACCGAGGAGACGGCCAGGTCGCGGCCCTGCAGTGCCTCGGCCAGACGGCGGGCGCCGCCCTCGTCGAGGACCCGGACGTCGCGGCCCCGCAGCTGTCCGTCGGAGCCGAAGTCGCGACCGGTGGCGACCCGGGTGCCGTCGACGGCCACCAGGCGGGAGCCGAACTGGCGCGGGGAGGCCTCGGCGCCGGCGTCCATCGTCGCGGCGATGTCCCAGTACTCGGCGCTGCGGAACGCGATGCGCTCCCGCTCGCGCTGCACGATCAACCGGGTCGCCACCGACTGCACCCGTCCGGCCGACAGGCGCGGCATGACCTTCTTCCACAGCACGGGGGAGACCTCGTAGCCGTAGAGGCGGTCCAGGATCCGGCGGGTCTCCTGCGCGTCGACCAGGTCCTGGTCGAGCTCGCGGGTGTTCTCCGCGGCCGCCCGGATCGCCGACTCGG
>JAKDNL010000635.1 GCA_030451825.1 Pseudonocardia sp.
GTGGTGCCCTCGTACAGCGAGTCGATCTTCGCGTCCCGGATGTACTGCTCGATCGCGTAGTCCTGCAGGTAGCCCGATCCACCCAGGGTCTGCAGCGACTGGATCAGCTGCTCGGTGGCCCGCTCCGAGCCGACGCCCTTGACGATCGGCAGCAGCAGGTCGTTGACCTTCTCCGCGAGTGAGTCGTCCGTACCGGTGAACTGCGCGACGCGGATCTTGTCCTGGTACGTCGCGGTGTAGGTGTAGACGGCGCGCAGGCCCTCCGCGTAGGCCTTCTGCAGCAGCAGGCTGCGGCGCACGTCGGGGTGCTGGGTGATCGGTACCCGCGGGGCGGTCTTGTCCGTCATCCGGGTCAGGTCCGCGCCCTGGACGCGCTCCTTGGCGTAGTCCAGCGCGGTCAGGTAGCCGGCGGACAGCGTGCCGATGGCCTTGGTGCCGACCATCATCCGGGCGTACTCGATGACCTGGAACATCTGCGCGATGCCGTCGTGCACGTCGCCGAGCAGCCAGCCCTGGGCCGGCGTGCCGTGCGCGCCGAACGTCAGCTCGCAGGTGGTGGAGGCCTTGAGGCCCATCTTGTGTTCGACGTTGGTGACGAAGGCGCCGTTGCGCTCTCCGGGGGCGCCGGTCTCGGGGTCGAAGTGGAACTTCGGCACCAGGAACAGCGACAGGCCCTTGGTGCCCGCCTTCGCGCCCTCGGGGCGGGCCAGCACCAGGTGCATGATGTTCTCGGTGATGTCCTGCTCGGCCGAGGTGATGAAGCGCTTCACACCGTCGATGAGCCAGGTGCCGTCCTCCTGCTGGACGGCCTTGGTGCGCCCGGCGCCCACGTCGGAGCCGGCGTCCGGCTCGGTGAGCACCATCGTCGCGCCCCAGGCGCGCTCGATCATGAGCTCGGCCCAGCGCTTCTGCTCGTCGGTGCCGTTGGCGTGCACGACGCCGGCGAAGTTCGGGCCGGCCATGTACATGAACACGGCCGGGTTGGCGCCCAGCATCATCTCGGCGGCGGCCCACTGCACCGACGGCGGGATGCCGTAGCCGCCGAGCTCGGCGGGCAGGCCGAGGCGGTACCACTCGCCGTCCCAGAGCACCTTGTAGGCGTCCTTGAGGGCCTGCGAGGTGGTGACCGAGAACGTCGCCGGGTCGTAGACGGGCGGGTTGCGGTCGAGGTCGGAGAACGACTCGGCCAGCGGGCCGGTGCACACCGCGGACAGCTCGGAGAGCACGCCCTTCGCGGTGTCGGAGTCGACGCCCTCGAACGGGCCGGTGCCCAGCGTCTCCTGGATGCGGAAGACCTCGAACAGGTTGAACTCGAGGTCGCGCAGATTGCTCGTGTAGTGGCCCATGTCGCTGCACCGCCGTTCGTGCTCGGGACCCGGACGATCGACTTACCGGCCGGTAACTGCACCCAGAATATTACTCACCGGTAACCAAATCAAGGCCGGTTCCGCCGGGCGCTCGCACCTGAACGTGTGCGCAGGTCGACGGCGTGGTGCGCCGGTCGCGACCGCTCCGTGTCCGATGATCCCAGTGGGACCCAGGGGGCGGATGTGACTCCTGTGCCGTCGGTCGGGAGGTCGTTGTGGACGGTGCTCGGCTGAGTCGACGGGGCGCGCTCGCGGCCGGTCTGGCGATGGGGGCGGGCGCGGCGTCGTCCGCGCTCGCCGGTCCGGCATGGGCCGGTGAGGCTGCCCGACCCGGCGCTACCGGTCCCGGCGCTGCTCGACAGGGCACCGCCGGCCCACCAGAGGCCGAGGGAGCCCCGGCGCCGTTCATCGTCGACTGCCCGAGCTGGGGTGCGCGTCGCCCGAGCTCACCGGTGAAGATCTGGGACCGACGTCCGATCCGGATCCTGGTGCACCACACGGCCACCGCGAACAGCGCCGACTACTCCCGCCCCGCGGCGGACCGGCTGGCCCGGGGCATCCAGAACTTCCACATGGACCACAACGGCTGGCTCGACTCGGGTCAGCACTTCACGATCAGCCGCGGCGGTGTCGTGCTCGAGGGCCGGTCGCTGAGCCTGGGCATCCTCAACGGCGGTCGCCAGCAGGTCGAGGGCGCGCACTGCACCGGGCAGAACGTCGTCGCGGTCGGGATCGAGAACGAGGGCACCTACACCGGCGTGGATCCGACGCCGGCGCTGTGGAACTCGTTGCGCGCCACCTGCGCCTACATCTGCCGGCAGTACGGCATCGCGCCGACCGAGCTCTACGGCCACCGCGACTACAAGAACACCGCGTGCCCGGGTGACCGCCTCTACGGAATGCTGCCGCGGCTGCGCACCGAGGTCGGCGCGACGCTCGGACGGCGGGTCTCGCGGGCCGAGGCGGAGAAGGCGTCCTGGCCGCTGCTCCGCGTCGGCGACACCGGGCCGGACGTCACCGCCGCCCAGTACCTGCTGCGCGACGCCGGAGCCACGACGACGGACCCCACCGGCAGCTTCGACGAGGGCACCGCCGACGCGGTCCGGACCTTCCAGGTCGCACACCGCGCCGACGACGTCAACGGCATCCTCGGCGGCGAGTCCTGGCCGGAGCTGGCGCGGCCCCTCAGCCGCGGACCGGGCCGCGACGGCGGGGACGCCTGGCGGGCGGTGGACGTGCTCGCCGAGCACCGCCGGGTGGAGAGCGTGCCGGACCGGGTCACCGCGCCGGTCTGGCAGCGCCTGCTGGGCACCGGCGGCACCGCCGTGCGCCCGGTCAGCGATCCTCCGGGCACGGCCCGCCGATAGGCTCTTCGAGGTGTTGACCTCCTGCCCGGCCTGTCACGCCGCGGCCGCCGATCCGTTCTTCCACGTCGAGGGCCTGCCGGTGCACGGCACGGCGGTGCTCCCCGATCCGGTGCAGGCGCGCGCGGCGCCGGTGGGCGACCAGGTCCTGGTGCTGTGCGAGCGCTGCGGGATGGTCTTCAACCGTGACTTCGACGAGTCGCTGCTCGACTACACGGGCGCGCACGAGGAGTCCCAGCACCACTCCCCCCGCTTCGCCGCCTACGCCGCGCAGATCACCGCGGACTGGGTCGCGCGGTTCGGGCTGGATGGTCGGCACGTGGTCGAGGTCGGCTGCGGGTCCGGCGACTTCGCCGCCGAGCTGCTCGGCGCCGGCGTCGGCCGGGTCACCGGGATCGACCCGCACTTCGCCCCCGAGCGGGTCCGTCCGGAGCTGACCGGGCGCCTGAGCGCGGTGCCGGAGGCCTTCGCCGCAGGGCAGGTGGAGCCCGGCACGGCCGCGCTGGTCTGCCGGCACACCCTCGAGCACATCCCGGCGCTGGCGGAGTTCGGCGGCGAGCTGGTCGCCGGTATGCGCCGCGGCGGCACGTCGACGCTGCTCGCCGAGGTCCCCGACCTCGGGCGGATCCTCACCGAGGGGGCGTTCTGGGACCTGCAGTACGAGCACTGCTCCTATTTCACCCCGGCCACCCTGCGCGGGTTCCTGACCGGCCTCGGCTTCGTCGGCCCGGCCGTGCGGACCACGTACTCGGACCAGTACGTCGTGGCCGAGGCGGCGCTCGGCTCCGGCGACGCCGCGACCCCCGAGCTTTCCACCGCCGAGCTGGATGCCCTGCGGACCGGCTGCCAGGACTTCGCCGAGCGGGTGTCGTCGCAGGTGCGACGCTGGCGCGGGTGGCTGGCCGAGCGCGCCGGCGCGGGCGACGACGTCGTCGTGTGGGGCGGCGGGGCGAAGGGCCTGACGTTCCT
>JAKDNL010000636.1 GCA_030451825.1 Pseudonocardia sp.
GCGGTGTCCCCGTCGCCGCCGCCGGCGCGGCGCGCGTCCGCCTACGCCGGCTGGGTGTAGATCTCGGTGGTCTCCAAAAAAAAAAAACAAAAATTCATCGTGACGGCGCTGCGCGGCAAGGAGCGCGACCGCCGGCCCGGCGACATCCTGTCCGAGGTGCGGGCCCTGGCCGCCGACGGCGTGCTCGAGGTGACGCTGCTGGGCCAGAACGTCAACGCCTACGGGCAGGAGTTCGGTGCCGATTCTCGTTCCGCTGGCGCTCCTCTCGGTGCCGATTCTCGTTCCGCTGACGCTCCTCTCGGTGCCGACCTGGGCCGCGGCGCGTTCGCGAAGCTCCTGCGCGCCTGCGGCGACGTCGAGGGCCTGGAGCGGGTCCGGTTCACCTCGCCGCACCCGCGCGACTTCACCTCCGACGTGATCGCGGCGATGGCCGAGACGCCGAACGTGTGCCCGCAGCTGCACATGCCGCTGCAGTCGGGATCGGACGACGTGCTGCGCCGGATGCGCCGCTCGTACCGCTCGTCGCGGTTCCTGTCGATCCTGGACGAGGTGCGCGAGTCGATCCCGGACGCCGCGATCACCACCGACATCATCGTCGGGTTCCCCGGCGAGACCGACGCCGACTTCGAGGACACCCTCGAGGTGGTGCGCCGGGCGGAGTTCACCAGCGCGTTCACGTTCCAGTACTCGCCGCGGCCCGGCACCCCCGCTGCGGAGCTGGACGGGCAGCTGCCCAAGAAGGTCGTGCAGGAGCGCTACATGCGGCTCGTCGCGCTGCAGGAGGAGATCTCCTGGGCCGGGAACCGCGCGCAGGAGGGTCGGGAGCTGGAAGTGCTGGTCTCCAGCGGCGAGGGCCGCAAGGACGGTGCGACGCGCCGGCTGTCCGGCCGCGCCCGCGACGGGCGGCTGGTGCACTTCGCGCCCGGCGGTCCCGGATCCGGCGGTCCCGGATCCGACGGGGCCGTCCCGCGCCCCGGTGACGTCGTGACGGTGCGCGTGGACTACGGCGCCCCGCACCACCTGGTCTCCGACGGCGGTGTGCTGACCCACCGCCGCACCCGTGCCGGCGACGCCCACGAGGCCGGCGCCCGGACCGGGCCGGCCCCGACCACGCTCGGCCTGCCGGTGTTCGGCAAGCCGGCCGCGCCGCCACCGGACACGGGTGGCTGCGGTGCCCCCGCCACGTCCGCGGCGGGTGTCCGATGAGCGCCGAGGAGCGGCGGTCGAAGGCCGAGATCCCCGAGGAGCTGCGCGAGCTCAACGCCGAGGTGTCCGGGCTGCCGGACCGGATCGAGCGCCGGTTCGACCCCGGTCCGCGGGCGGTCGTGGTCGCGGTGGGCGTGCTGGTGCTGATCGGTTCGGTGCTGCTGCCGTGGATCGAGGGCAGCCCGGGCTGGCAGGTGTTCGCCGGCATCGCCGACTACGGCCCGTTGCCGCGGCTGTTCACCTACACGTTGATCGCGTTCGGGGTGCTGGGCTCGATGCTGGCCCTGGTGACGCGACGGTGGGCGATCGCGTTCGTGTGCGCGGTCGGCTGCGGGATCTCCACGGTGAACGGGATCTGGGCGATCTGGTCGCGCCAGATCGGCGCGGACACCGGCCTCGCGCCCCCGCAGATCGGACTGGTCCTCGGCGCGATCGGCGTCCTGGTGCTGACGTTCACCTGGGCCGGGGTGGCACTGCGCCGGGGATGAGCCGGGGTCAGGACGGCTGCTCCACGGACGGGTCGAGGACGACGAGGCCCGTGAAGTAGCTGCGGTAGAAGCCAGGATCGCGAGTCAGCAGCCGGTCCGCATGTACCCGGGCGTGGGCCCCGACCAGAAAGTCCGCGGCCACTCTCGTGCGTGGCCCGCCGGCCACGCGGTAGGCACTCCATGCGGTCGCCGCGACCGTGGCGGCCTTCTGGCCGGTCGCATCGTAGCTGGCGCCGATCGAGGCCAGCGCCGCATCGGCCGCGGCCGGTTCGGGAAACGCCGCGGCCGTCTCGATCCAGGCGAGGTCGGAGACCAGGAGGGCGCCGTCGCCCAGGCAACGGGTCAACGCGTCACGCGACCTCGGGCCGAACGTCGGGTCGGCGCCGAACACGTCCAGCAGAACGTTCGTGTCGACCGCGGTGATCACGACGCGCCGCCGGGTCCCCGCAGTTCGTCGAGCATCGCGTCCGTTCCGCCGGGCAGGGTGAGAATCCCGTAGACCGCGTCGACCGGATCGCGGTCACGAACCTTGCGCGCCACGAGGCGTCCGTCCTCGTCGGTGAAGTCGAGCTCCTGACCGGGCTCGATCCCCAGGCGATCCCGCAACTGCTTGGGGATCGTCACCTGGCCCTTCTCCGACACCACGGATTTCATACCTCAAGAGTGAGAATTCCTACCTCCTGGGTCAACGCTGGTCGACGGCCTGCTCGGCCGCGGAGAGCCATTCCTTCCACTGGTCCGCCTGGCGCTGTGCCTCGGCCTCGCGGCGGGCGTCCCCGGCGGCGCGGGCCTTCTCCGCCTGCGCCTCGAACTGGGTGACTTTGGTGCGGAACTGGTCCAGGCGGGCCTGGGCCGCCGGGTCGGTGCGCCGCCACTGCTTGTCCGCGGCGTCGGAGACCTTCTCCTCGACGCTGCGCAGCCGGCTCTCGAGCGTGCGGATGTCGTCGCGCGGGACCTTGCCGACGTCCTCCCAGCGGGCCTGGATACCGCGCAGTGCCGCCCGCGCCGAGTCCGGGTCGGAGAGGTCGATCTTCTCGGCCTCGGCCAGCAGCGAGCGCTTGGCCTCGCCGTTGGCCGCGAACTCCGCGTCCCGCTCGGCGAAGGACTCGTTGCGGCGGGCGAAGAACGTGTCCTGGGCGCCACGGAAGCGGGCCCACAGCGCGTCGTCGGTGTCGCGGTGCGCGCGGCCGGCGGCCTTCCACTCGGCCATCAGGTCGCGGTAGCGGGTGGCGGTGCCGGCCCAGTCCTCGGACTCGGCGAGGGTCTCGGCCTCGACGGCGAGTTCCTCCTTGCGCTCCTTGGCGACGGTGCGCTGGCGGTCCAGGTCGGCGAAGTGCGAGCCGCGGCGCCGGTTGAACGACTCGCGAGCCTTGGAGAAGCGCTTCCAGAGGGCCTCGTCGGTCTTGCGGTCGACGCCCTTGATCGTGCGCCACTCGTCGAGGACCGCCTTGTAGCGGTCCCCGGCCTCCTTCCACTGAGTGGAGTCCGCTGCCAGCTTCTCGGCCTCGACGGCGAGGGCCTCCTTCCGCTCGAGCGCGTCGGCGCGGGCCCTGTCCCGGTCCGCCTTGGCCGCCGCGACCCCGGACTCGGCGCGTCCGACGAGATCCTCCAGCCGCGACCGGAGTGTGGCCACGTCACCGACGACGGACGCCGAATCGAGCCCCTCGAGCAGGGTCCGGATACCGGTCCGGGTGGCCTTCGCGTCGCCGCCGGCCTCGAGCCGTGCGGCCAGCACCTCGGCCTCGGTGACCAGGTCGTCGAAGCGGCGTGCGAAGTGCTCCAGACCCTCCTGCGGTGTCCCGGCCTGGAACGAGCCGATCACCCGCTCGCCGTCGGAGGTGACCAGGTGGATGGTGCCGTCGTCGTCGGCGCGCCCCCAGCGGGACGGGTCCGGTGAGCTCGCGGGTACCGGCGAGGGGTGCGCCGCGGGCGGTGCGACCGGTCGCGGGCGGGATACCGCGGTGCCCGGCGGCGGTCCCGGGCGAGCGGGCGGCGGG
>JAKDNL010000637.1 GCA_030451825.1 Pseudonocardia sp.
CTCCTAAAGCGGGTGCCGCAGGTTCGAATCCTGCCGGGGGCACCACAAGGATGGGAACCGTTCGTCGGAAGCCGTCGGTGCTGATGAACGGTTCCGTGGCGCGGCCGGTTGTCAGCGACAACGAAATCGCTGACTGACGCGCGCTACGGCCCTGAGTCCTTGTGTCCGTCGTCGAGCAGAGCCTCCAGCGCGGGCAGTCCGGCCTGCAAGGCTGCTCGGTGGGTAGGCTCAAGGCGCTCGAGCCGCCGCCTGATCAACGCGGTGGGGTGGCCCCAGACCTGGAGCAACCGGGCCCTACCAGCCGGCGTAATGCTGATCGAAAGGCGGCGGGCGTCGTCAGGGGTTGCGGACCGGACAACCAGGCCCTTCTGGTCCATCGTGGCCAGGACCCGCGACATCGTCGATTTCGCGACCTGCTCCCGCCGGGCCAGCTCGAAGAGTTGCTGTGGGCCGTGTTGATCCAGGGTGACCAGGGTGGAGAGTTGCAACGAGTATAGCGATCCGCGGGCATCGATCCGGGCCCGGCGGCTCAGCCGGCCCACGACCAGACGCAGGCGAGCCGCCAATTCGGCGGCCTCGGCCCCGGTTTCGGCGGCGCCCAATGTCGTCATCGTGATCAGCGCGGATGGCTGAGATCGTGCGCCGGCCAGCCGAGCAGGCGGGCCCCGAGCACTGCGGCCTGGATGGTGAAGCGCTGGGCGGGGTCGGCGGGGTCGTACCCGGTCAGTGATCTGATCCTGCCGAGTCGGTAGGTGACCGCACGGACCGACAGGTGCAGCTGGCGGGCGGTTTCGGTGGTCACGGCGCCGGTGGCGAAGTAGGAGTCGAGGGTGGTCAAGAGCGGTTCCGCGCCGCCGCGAGCTTCAACGAGATGGCCCAGGACTGACTGGACGAGGTCGGTGATGGCGGGTTGGTCGCGCAGCAGCACCCGATAGATGAGTAGCTGCTCGGCGTGAATCACCGAGGTGTCCAAGCGCAGTCGCACGGCCATGGTCAGGCCCTCGCGGGCTTCCTCATAGGAGCGGGGGATGCCGTACGAACCAGGGTAGGGCCGGCCCACGGTGACCCGCCACGGTCGCCCGCGCGGGGACCGGTCGAGCTCGGCGTGGATGAAGTCGCCGAGGTTGGTGGCTGCCGGGCGTGGCCCGTGTGGCGGAGGCGCTATGCCTGTGTCGGCGGGAGCGACGACGACGATCCAACCGTCCTTGGTAGCCACGAGCACGTCGCGGTCCCCGACCCGGTGCACGATCGCCTGTTCCAGGTCGCTGATGGCCGTCTCGGAGCCGTCGAGCGCGCCGATGGGCGCGGCCAGTGCGACCTGGTGGGGGCGAGCCATGTCCAGACCGAAGGGCTCGGCGCGTTCGACGAGGCGACCGACGTCGGCGTCGCCTCGCAACAGGTCCTCGATGAACTCGTGGCGCTGGGTCTCCTCCCAGCGCGCCATCTGCCGGCGGGCTCCGGTGTAGCCCTCGGCCAGACTGGCGACCGCGGTATCGACTACGTACAGCACCGCGTCGGCGGCGGCCCGCACGGCGGCACCGTCCCGCCCCCGGATCATCATCGGGAGCTCGCCCCACAGCAGCCGCGCCGCGCAGAGGTAGAGCTGGACAGCACTGCCTGCGGACACCCCGAGCTCGGCGGCCCGTCGCCCCAGCAGACCCACTGCGTCCAGTTCGGAGGTGTGCGGCTTGCGTCCGGTGATGGCCGCGTCGGCCAGCAGAGTCAGGTAGTCGCCGAGAAGCTCGACCGAGACACCGGCTTCTTGGCTGGCAGCGTGGGCGACCTCGGTCAGCCACGAGTCGTCCACGGGGTGGTCGCCGGCTGGTGGGGACGGGCGTGGTTCATGTCGTCGGGTCACGGCCACCGCCTCCCTCCGCCGGTCGGGGTCACGAGTCTGCCCGGACGTCGTGACCCCAGTGCAGGGACCGGTCCTGTCGGTTGTGTACGGGGGCTGTCAGCTATGCCGACCATCGACGATTCCCCGGCGCGTCGCGACGCCCGGCTCTGGTGTCCCGTCCCGGTCCCGGGTTAGGAACCGCGGCTGTGGGCGCTGTCGCTGTGTCATGAATGACCGCGAGCGGGCTGTGGCCGTGCTGCAGGACGGTCTGGGTGACCGAGCCGAGCATCGTTCCCCTGAGGTGTCCGTGCCCTCGCGTCCCGATGACGAGGAGCGCGGCGCCGTGGGACTGGTTGATCAGCGCCTGCGCGGGGTCGCCGCGCACGAGCGTGGTGTGCACAGGCACGTCGGGGAACTCGGGTCGCCAGCGCCCGAGTGCGCGCTCGAGGGCCCGGCGGGCGAGCAGTTCGGCCAGGGTCGTGGGGCCGGAGATCCCCTCGAGGTCGGTGGGCCGGTCCGGGGTCCAGGCGCGCACGGCGAACACTGGGAGGCCGCGTTGGCGGGCTGCCTGGAACGCGAAGCCGAGCGCGGACGACTCGGTGGCGTCGACGCCCACGACGATGCGGGGAGGCGACCAGCCGGGCGCGTCCGCGGGCTGCGTCGGCCGGATGACCACGACAGGGCAGGCGGCGTGTGCGGCGAGGTGGATCGAGACCGACCGGGTCAGCAGGCCGCGCAGGCCGTGTCGGGCGCGGCTGCCCAGCACGAGCAGCTGTGCACCGGCGGTCTGCCCGAGCAGCGTGTGACTCGGCGTTCCCCGCAGCGCGGTGGTGGAGACCTCGATGTCGGAGGCGACGGAGTGGGCACGGGCTGCGGCTTTGCGCAGCACCCCCTCGGCGGTCGCACGCGCGGTCAACAGGTTGTCGGTGGCCGCCGCGATGCAGTAGGGGTCGGCCAGCGGCTGGTGGAAGACGTGCACGATGCGCAGCGGGCACCGCCGGGTGGCAGCCTCGGCGCTCGCCCAGTCCACCGCGTCTCCGGCCGTGCCGGCGTCGTCGACGGCCACGACCACCGCGGCCCGGGCCGCGTTCCCTCTCATCGCGACGCCGCCGCGTGCGCGACCGCCAGGGGATCGTCGGTCGTGGTCGGGGCCTGGGCGGAAGGTGTCCGCTCGTCAGGGCCCACGCCGTTGGTCAGGGCGTCGGTCGTGGGCGGTGCCTGCTCGAAGGGCCTCGGCGTGTCGGCGCTCGCGACGCCGGTGCCCGCGACGTCGGTGTTCGCCGGGTTGCCGGTGGCCTCCGGGGGCGTGGCACGTTCGAGGAAGCGCAACAGCTCCACCGGGAACGGCAGCACGAGCGTCGAGTTCTTCTCCGCCGCGACCTCGACCACGGTCTCGAGCAGCCGCAGCTGCAGCGCCGCCGGATGCTCGGTCATCACCTCGGCGGCCTCGGCCAGCTTCTGCGAGGCCTGCAGCTCACCCTCGGCGGTGATCACCCGGGAGCGTCGTTCCCGCTCGGCCTCGGCCTGGCGCGACATCGAGCGCTTCATCGACTCCGGCAGTGCCACGTCCTTGATCTCCACCCGGTCGATGTGCACGCCCCACCCGACCGCCGGGCTGTCGATCATCAGCTCCAGACCCTGGTTGAGCCGCTCCCGGTTGGACAGCAGGTCGTCGAGCTCGCTCTTGCCGATGATCGAGCGCAGCGAGGCCTGCGCGACCTGCAGGACCGCCGAGCGGTAGTCCTGGACGTCGACCGCGACCCGCACCGGGTCGATCACCCGGTAGTACAGCACCGCGTCGACGCGGACGGTCACGTTGTCCCGCGTGATGCCGTCCTGGGCCGGCA
>JAKDNL010000638.1 GCA_030451825.1 Pseudonocardia sp.
CCGGGGGGGGGGAGGGCGCCCGGCGGCGTGCCGGGGGTGGCGGGCCGGTCAGGCGGCGGTGGCGGCGGCGTCGCGGCGGGCGACCTCCTGGCGGACCAGCGGGATCACCTCGCGGCCGAACTCCTTGGCGTCGGGGAGGAGGTCGTAGCCGCGGGCGGAGAGGATCCGCACGCCGAGGTCGTAGTAGTCCAGCAGCGCCGCGGCGACCGTCTCCGGTGTCCCGACGAGCGCGGTGGAGTTCCCGGCGCCGCCGGTGGCCTCCGCGGTGACCGTCCACAGTGCGCGGTCGTGCACCTCGCCCTTCTCGGCGGCCGAGAGCAACCGCTGCGATCCGGCGTTCTCCGGGTTCGTGAGCTTGTGCCGGCGGGTCAGCTGCTGACCGCCCGCGGTGCGCTCACGGATCGTCGCGACCGTCGCGTGCGCCTTCCCCCAGGCCTGCTCCTCGGTCCGCCCGAGGATCGGCCGGAACGCGACCTGGAACGTCGGCGCCGGGCGCCCGGCCGCGCGGGCGAGCGACGTGATCGTCTCGATCTGCTCGGTCGTGCCGGCGAGCGGCTCGCCCCACAGCGCGTAGATGTCGGCCTCCTCGGCACCCACCTTGTGGGCCGCGGCCGAGGACCCGCCGAACGAGATGCGCGGTCGCGGTTTCTGCGCAGCCTCGACGTCGAGCACGAAGTCGGTGAAGTCGTAGTGCTCGCCGTGGAACTCGAACGGCTCCCGCTCGGTCCATGCCCTCTTATAGATCTGGATGGCCTCGCGGGTCCGCGCGTAACGGGCGTCCTTGGGCAGTGTGTCGCCCTCGCGTTGCTGCTCGTGGTCGTTGCCGCCGGTGATCACGTGCAGGGTCAGCCGGCCGCGGCTGATCTGGTCCAGCGTCGCGACGGTCTTCGCGGCGAACGTCGGGTAGGAGACGTTCGGGCGGTGCGCGAGCAGGAGCTGCAGGTTCTCGGTGTGGTCGGCGATGTAGGCCGCGGCCTGCGCCGGGTCCGGGCCGCCGGAGCCGTACGCGGTGAGCACCCGGTCCCAGCCGGTCTCCTCGTGGGCGCGAGCCAGGGCGAGGGTGTACTCCGGGTCGAACGCGGGCCCGGAGCGCGGCGTCGTCTCCGAGCCGTTGTGCGTGGCGCCGATGCCGAGGAACTCGACGGGCATGGTGGGTCCTTCCGGTGCGGTGGCGGGGGTCGGAGCGCTCAGGACACCGGACACGCCGCGGACCACACCCGCCCCAGATCCAGGTAGGTGCGCCCCACCAGCGGAACCCGGACGGACACGCCCTGCACGGCACCGCGCCCGTACAGACATCGGTCCATGCTTGCGCAACGCCTCCGCCGCACCGCTCATTCCGCCCGACACGCCAGGGCCCAGGCCGCGGCCCCCCGCCGCGTCTCCGACCGCGCGCCGAACTCCCGCACGCGCGCCGGGCCCTCTGCCGCGCGTGCGGCCGCGATCGCGTCGCGACGGCGACCGCGCGACCGGTCCGGCCGGGCGGGCCGCGAGGCGCCGGGGGTGCGAACACGGCGTGACACGGGCCGTCATCGCTGGCCGGTCCGGATGCCGCACCCTTACAGTCGAGGAATGGGTACCCGGCTCGTGCGACGCAGGCACGTGGACCTGGGGCGTCTGCACGCGGATCTCTGAGGGGTCGACGCCACCCGTCCGCCCCTTGTGAGAGGCCGTGCATGAACCCCTCGACCACCACCCGCCGCACCGACGGTGCGCCGTCGATCGCGATCGTCGGCGCCGGCCCACGCGGCGCCGGCATCCTGGAACGCCTGGTCGCGAGCGCCCCGGAGATGCACGCCGGAGCCCTGGCCGGACCGGGCCTGGACGTGCACCTGATCGACCCCTACCCGGCCGGCGCCGGGCGGATCTGGCGCCACGAGCAGTCCCCGTTGCTGGCGATGAACTCGATGGCCGCCGACGTCACGATGTACACCGACGACTCGGTCGTGATCGACGGCCCGATCGTGGCCGGCCCGTCGTTCTGGGACTGGGCGCAGGACCTGCGCGAGCACGGCGACCCGGAGGCCGAGCTCGGCGACGAGCTGGCCGGCGAGCTGCGCGCGGTCACCGCGTCCACGTTCCCCAGCCGCCGGCTGCAGAGCCACTACCTGGGCCGGGTGCTGCGCGACGTGATCGCGCAGGCGCCACCGGGGATGCGGGTGCACATCCATCGCACGGTCGCGACCGGGCTCACCGAGGAGGGCGGGAGGCAGGTCGTCGCGCTGGCCGACGGCGGACCGCTGCGCGTCGACTCCGTCGTCCTGGCCTCCGGGCACCTCGACGCCACCCCCACCGACGACGAGTGCGCGCTCCGCGCCCGGTCCCACGAGCTGGGCCTGCGCTACCTCGTCCCGGAGCAGACCACCGACTCCGACCTGTCGGTGATCAGGCCGGGGGAGACGGTGCTCGCCCGCGGTCTCGGGCTGGCGTTCGTGGACCTCGTGGTGCTGCTGTTCGAGGGCCGCGGCGGGCGCTTCGAGCCGGACCCCGAGGATGGCGACCAGCTGCGGTACGTGCCCTCCGGTGCCGAGCCGCACCTGGTCGCGGGGTCCCCGCGGGGAGCGACCTACCACTCCAAGACCCACTACCAGCTGCTCGCCGGCCGCCCGCCGCTGCCGCGGTTCCTCTCCGGCGAGACGACCGACGCACTGATCGCCTCCGCGGGCGGGCGGGGCGACGGCATCGACATGGCCACCCAGGTCTGGCCGCTGATGGCCAAGGAGATCGGCTGGGGCTGGTACCACGAACTCGTCAACGGTCACCCGGACCGGGTCCGCCTCGGGTGGGACGAGTTCGCCGCCCGCTACGACGAGCTGGACTGGGACTCCGACGGGATGCGCGCGCTGATCGAGGACTCGGTCCCGGACCCGCTCGACCGGCTCGACCTGAACGCGCTGGACCGTCCGCTGGACGGGCTGCACGCGCCGGACATGGCCGCGCTACAGCCGCTGGTGCGCGCGCGGATCGCCGAGGACCTGCGCCAGCACGTCGAACAGCGGCACACTCCGCACCTGGGCGCGTTCGTCGCGATGCTCTCGGTGTACTCGGAGACGACCCGGCTCTCCGGCTCCGATGCGCTGTCCGCGCGGTCGAAGGCGTCGGACATGCCCTGGTGGCAGAGCTTCTTCAACGCCGTGGCCAGTGGCCCGCCCGGGTTCCGGGTGCGGCAGATGCTGGCCCTGTCCCGCGCCGGTTTCGTCGAGTTCCTGGGTGCCGGGATGCGGGTCGACGTCGATCCCTCGGGCCGGGCCTCCGGGGCACGGTTCCGGGCCACCAGCGCCACGCTCGGCGGCGCCGACACGGTGACCTCGACCGTGCTCGTCGACGCCCGGCTGCCCGACCCGAGCGTGTCCCGCAGCACCGACGCGCTGGTCACCTCGCTCGCCGCGGCCGGCGACATCGTCGAGGACGTGCTCGTCGACGACGACGGGGCCGTCCTGCGCAACACCGGCCTGATCAAGGTCCGGCCCGCGGACGGGGCCCTGGTGCGGTCCGACGGGCGGGTGCACCCACACCGGTTCGCGGTCGGGCCGCACACCACCGTCAAGGTCGCGGGGGCGTTCACCCGGCCCGGGATGAACGCGCAGAGCCTGCGCTACAACGACGCCGTCGCCCGCGCCGTGCTGCGCAGCCTCCCGGCCGAGAGGGCCGCGGCCGCCTGACCCGTTCTCAGTACCGGCCGC
>JAKDNL010000639.1 GCA_030451825.1 Pseudonocardia sp.
CGGCCTCTCGGGGCCGGTCTCGCTTCCGGTCGGGGTGTCGAACATACGATCGATTCTAGCGCGCCGAACAGCGGGAATCCAGCCTGTTTTTCGGGGTTCTCGGCTCGCGGATCTGTCCATCCCGGGGTGTGGCTGCCGGGGTCCGGCCTGTTGTGATCGATGTCCGGGTACGGATCGGGGCCACCGGGTGTGACACGTCTCCGGGTCCCGAAATGCCGATCATGCCGGTCAGCGGACCGGCGCGGCCCGCCCATGGGAGTGGACCCAGGAGAAGCGGTCCAGGTAGTGCGCCAACCCTGCGTCGCGTACCTCGGCCTCGGCCCCGGCGGCGAGGTGCAGCAGCGTCCCGGTGTCCCACGCAATGCGGGCGACCGCGCGGGTGCGCCCGCGCCGGCGGCGCGGGTACTCGGTCAGCGCCGCGTCCGGGTCGAGCGTGGCCAGCAGCTCGGCGAGCACCGCAGCGTCCTCGATGGACTGGTTCGCGCCCTGGCCGTGGTGCGGCAGCATCGCGTGGCAGGCGTCGCCGATCAGCGTCACCCTCCCCCGCGTCCAGCGGTTCAGCGGCGGCTGGGTCAGCAACGGCCAGCGCGGGCTCTGCGGCACCGCCGCCAGCATCTCGGTCACGGCGGGGTGCCAGCCCTCGAACCCACGCAGCAGCTCCCCCTCCGACGCCTCGTGCGGGCCCGCGACGCCGCCCCACTCGCGCGGCCCACACAGCACCGCGAAGAAGTTCACGGTGTCGTCGTCGGCACCCAGCGCGTAGTGCAGCAGGTGCGCGTCGGGTCCCATCCAGAACTGGATGGCCAGCGGGTCGGGCAGGCTCGGCAACGCACCGACCGGCACGAGTCCCCGGAACGCGCTGGTACCGGAGTAGACCGGTCCCGATCCCGGGCCGGCGACGTGGTCGCGCACGACCGAGTGCACCCCGTCCGCCCCGATCACGACGTCGGCGGTGACCGTGCTCCCGTCGTCCAGGGTGATCTCGGCGCCGGAGTCGTTCCCGGCCACCGATGCCACCCCGGATCCCAGGTGCAGGTGCTCATCGCCGAACGCGGTGGCCAGGCCCTGCTGCAGGTTCACGCGGTGGATGCCCCAGTACGGCGCTCCGAAGCGGGCCCGGTAGGACGCCCCACCCGGATGCGCCGCGACGCGCTCGGCGGTGACGCCGTCGCGGTAGATCAGCTCGGTGGGCTGGGTGGAGACCGCGTCCAGGCCGTCGCCGATCCCGAGCCGGTAGAGCACCCGGGTCCCGTTCGCCGACAGCGCCACCGCCGCACCGACCTCGCGCAGTTCCTCGGCACGCTCGTAGATCTCGACCGGCACGCCGGCCCGGCGGAGCGCGATGCCGAGAGTCAGCCCTCCGATACCGCCACCGACGATCACAACCTGTGCAGACATGGGTGCCTTTCGGTCGACGGGGGATCCGCGTCGTTCGAGTACCGGTCCCGGCGGCTCAGGCCTTGACCAGTGCCTCGGCCAGACCCGCGGGCTGGGTGAAGCAGGCCTCGTGACTGCCCGGGGCGGGCTGGGCGGGGACACCGAGACGCTCCGCGAACCGGTCCCAGCCGAACTCGCCCGGCGGCAGGGCGACGTCGTCGACGCTGAGCACGTAGGACACCGGCACACCGAGCGCCGCGAGGTTCAGCGGCTCCACGGTCTCGGTGAAGTACTGGTAGGGCTGGGGCACCATCAGCGAATGCGTCAGGCGCTGGATCTCCTCCGACGCGTCGTTGGCGAACGCCACCGCCCACACCTCGAACGGCAGCGCCACCGTGTTGTTCCCGGACGCCTGGGCCTGCCCGGCGAACAGTTCCTGGTAGGGCGGGGGCACCTCGTCGTAGAGCGAGCGTCCGGCGGCCGGGACGAACGCGCTCCAGTAGACGAGCTTGCGTAGCCGCGTCGCCAGCCGCGGCGCCGCACCGGTGATCACGTAACCGCCCCAGCTGTGGCCGACGAGCGTGACGTCGGTCAGGTCGGCGTTCTCGACGAGGGCCACCACCGCGTCGACGGTGTCGGACAGGTGCAGCGCCGTCGGGTCCTCGCCGTCGCTCAGCCCGGGCAGGGTCGGGGTCAGCACCCGGTGTCCACCGGCGCGCAGCTGCTCGGCGACCGGGCGCCACGCCCAGCCTCCATGCCAGGCACCGGTCACCAGGACGAACGTCTCGGACATGGGACAACTCCTTCGAAGCCGGATCACGGTTGATCACCGACTCACGCACGAGGGGTGGTCAGCCGAACAGGGCCTTGCGCAATGCCCGGACCTGGTCCAGCCGGAAACCCAGCGCGACGTCGGTCCTCGGGAACAGCCCGTCGAAGCCGTGGAAGGCACCCGGCACGACGCGCACATCGCACGCCACCCCGGCGGCCTCCAGACGTCGCGCGTACTCGAGGTCCTCGTCGTGGAACAGGTCGAGCGATCCGACGCCGATCCACGCCGGCGGCAGCCCGGTGAGGTCCTCGCGGCGGGCCGGCGCCGCGTACGGCGAGACACCAGCGCTCCCGGGCTCGGCGCCCAGATAGGAGGTCCAGCCGTACCGGTTGCTCTTCGCGGTCCACATGCGCACGGTCAGCGAGCGCAGGTCGGTCCGGGTGACGGTGCGGTCGTCGAGCATCGGGTAGACCAGCAGCTGGAACGCGGGCCGGACCTCGCCCCGGTCGTGGGCGAGCAGCGCGACAGCAGCGGCCAGCCCGCCCCCGGCACTGGCGCCGCCGACGGCGGTCCGGCTCGCGTCGATGCCCAGCTCACCGGCATGCGCGACGAGCCCGCGCAGGCCCGCATAGGCGTCCTCCACCGCGGCCGGGGCGGGGTCCCGGGGTGCGAGGCGGTACTTGACGGCGGCCACGGCGATGCCGAGCTCGCGCACGAACTCGATGTTCGCCCGGTCGTCCTGCTCGGGGGAACCGAGGACGAGACCTCCGCCGTGGATCCAGAGCAGCGCCGGCACCGTCCCCGTCGCCCCGGCGGGCCGGAACACGCGGAGCGAGACCGGTGGACCGTCCGGCGGGCCGGGGACGACGAGATCCTGCACCGTCACGCCCGGCCCCGGATCGAGCGGCTTGGGCTTGCCGCGCCGTGCCAGCTCGCTCAGGCGGGGACCGATGCTGATCGGCGGGATAAACCGCCCGAGGGCGAGGTCGGGATGGAAGACGGACACCGCGCCATTGCTACCAGAAGGGGCGGGCTGTGCGCCGGACGCGGCTACTGCACCGCGGGCGAGACCGCGACCGGTTCACGGCGCGGCCGGTGGTGATCGGCGTTGCGCGGGGTGGCGAGCACCTCACCCGTGCGGACCTCGAGCCCCGTCGAATCGGACAGTGCCCCCGTGGAGGCGAGCACGGTCTCCAACGCCTCGATCCAGTGCTCGTAGTAGTTCCAGGGTTCGCCGCCCTCGCCGTCCTCCCAGCGCTTGATCGAGTCGATCAGCGAGAACTGGAACTCGCTCCACCCGTAATGGCCCTCGTGGTACGCGACCACCGCGATGGCGAACGCGCGCAGCTCCCACGGCTCGTCGAAGCCCTTGTCCGCCTGCGGCAGATCGCAGAGGAGCTGCTGCACGCGGCGGCGCGCGTCGCCGACCTCGGTCGCGTCCTGCCGGTACCCGTTCCGGCCGTCGGCCACGTCGGTGGCCTCGATGTCCTCGTAGACCTCACCGTCGGCGAACGGGAGATGACCGT
>JAKDNL010000640.1 GCA_030451825.1 Pseudonocardia sp.
AGTTCCACCGGGCGCTGTGGCGCCAAGCCCACCGCGCGCTGGGCTCCCCGGTCGATGCCTTGGACTACCAGGCCGCCACAGATGCCGAACTGGCGGCGATGCGGGCTCGCTACGACCGCGAACGGTCCTTCGCCCCCTACTACGTGGCCGAGGAAATCGCCGACACCCGCGCCGCGGCCCGCGACCAGCACAACGACGCCATCCTGTTCACCGCCGCTGCCGCGCAGCATCCCGAGGGCAGCCCAGACCGCGAACTCGCCGACATCGACGTGGCCGCCGCCCGCCAGGCCGCCGCCGAGCTCGACGCCCGCGCCGCACATCTCGAAGTCATCCACCGCGGCCGCGGCGACTGGGTCACCGAAGTCGACGCCGCCAAGGAACGCCACCGGCTCGCCGGCGACGAACTCGAACGCCGCGGCCTGGCCCGCGACCCCGGCACGCCGGCCGGGGAACAACTCGCCGCCATCGACATCATCGAACCCGACGACCAGCACTCCCGCGACCGCACGCACGACCGCACACGCGACGGCGCTGGCCGGGATCGGGACCCGGCCCAGCAGCGCCTCGATCTGCAGGTCGAGCGCGACCCAGTGCGGCCGCGTGGCAAGGCGCAGCAACGGGCCCACGAACGCGACGAGCGGGTCACCGTCACCCGCGAACCGGGCACCGAGGAACGCACCACACCCGGGCGCGAGCACGCCATGCCCGGCCAACAGCCGGAACACAGCACGCCGGAGCGCGACCGCAACGAGCCAACCCGAGTCGTCGGCGGGGAGCGACAGGACCCTCTGTTCGCGCTCACGCCACGCCCGGCCGACGTCGCGGCCGCCGCAGCCTTGCGCGCGCCGGGCCCGGACTCGGTCGGGCCCACCGCGGACGTCCGTTCCAGCAGCCCCGGTCGAGAGACCAGTGTGACGGGGCGGGGTGAGGAGCCGGGTCCGGTCACCGTCGGGGAGGCCCGTCGGCAGGCCGAGATCAGCGCCGCGCTGCGGGCCGAGCGCGAGCGCTGGGACACCACCATGGCGCCCGGAGTCGACCAAGCCCAGCGCCGCGACGTCACCGACCGCGACGGCCTCGACCGGGATCGCCGCGACCAGCCGCTACACCACGACCGCGGCCTCGCGGCCGACCTGGCCCGCGACCGCGGCTACGACACCACCCTCACCGAGGACCGAGCACCCGGCTGGGAGAAAGACCGTGGCCACGACCGCGGGGACGACGCCGGCATCGGCATGGAGCTGTGAGCCCGGCTGCGATCAGCCCGTCTCAGGAGGTGTCCGGGTCCCGGTTCGGATACAGCTCGTCTGCCACGTTCCACCCCGCGCACCGCCACAGCCCCCAGCTGCAGTACGGGCGCGGGTGCCACGGCTCCTCGTCCTCGACGTCCGGCACGATGATGTCGCGGAACGCCTGACGGATCGGGGGTCGGTACATCGCCTCACGCCCACCCGGAGGAATCGACCACCGCACCCCGAGCTGCGCGGTCAGTCCGTCCTCGAGCGCCGCACGGTGGGCGACCGCGGCCATCTGCATGACGGGCTTGCGGAGGCTGTCGTGGTCGACCGGCCACCACTGCCCGTCCTCGTCGGCAATACCGTCCGCGCCGATGAAGATGTGGTCATGCAGCCGGGCCAGGTCCGCGATCGGCTCATGATCGGGGTGCCGACCCAGCATGTACTTGTGCGGGACGCGGGTGATGCACAGCTGCCCGGGCAGGTACTTGCCGATCGAGGCCCGGCCGGGGCGTGGGTGGTGTGGGCCGACCTTGAGGTAGCCGCCCTCGCGGCACAGCGTGTCCAGCGCTGCGGCGACCGCGGCCTCGCGGGCGGCCAGGATCGCCTCGATCACCTCCTGGGCGACCTCGGGGTGGCCGAGCAGGTAGCCCTGGCCCGCGGTGCGGTCCCCACCGAGCACGCGCAACGCCTGGTCGTAGTACACGCACACACTGACCGGGGTCTCCCAGCAGAAGTCGACCGCCGAGCGGGGCGGCTGTTCGACCGCCGGATCGAACAGCGGCCGATACGGCGCCCGGGCAGCGGTGCGCCGCACTCGTGCCATCGGCATCGCCGCACACCCCCTACCCGGTCCGCTCGTCTCCGCGAGGATCCCAGGGTAGCGGCTGACACCGACCGTCAGAACCGACACGAGAGCCGCGCTCGAGAGCCAGAGACAGCCCACCGGCGCGTGTCGTCGTCCAGGTGGGCGCGTCGTGGGAGCCTGCGCTCCACCACGGCACGGTGACGAGAGGGGGAGCCAGATGGGCGCGCGGAGGGGCAAGTTCCGGCGACTGGTCGACGACTTCCAGGCCACCCTGGATGGGCTGGGCGCCAGCATGCCCACCGAGGCCGTCGAGGCGCTGCTAAGCGAACGGATCACCGAGGTCGCCGCCGTGCTCGGGATTACCGAGGCCACCGCGCTGCGGTCGCACTTCGCCGACGACTGGGGAGCCGACATGGCGCGGCGGGCCTGGGCCGAGCTCGCCGACCAGGACGCCCGACAGGCCCAGACCCCCGCGAACTGGGTGCCGGTCGAGCTCGTCGCGCGGCTGATCGCTGCCCTCGGACAAGCGCAGCTGTTCGCCGCGGTCAACAACGGCTACTCCCCCGACGCCCCCGCCAGCACTGACGAGTGCTGGCCCGTGGAGTCCGGCGAGGACGATCGGCACGCGGCGGTGTTGACCGCGGTGCGGCAGCAGCGGTCGAGGCACGGCCGCGGTCTGCCCACCTACGATCCGGCCACTGCGGCGCAG
The DNA here is from genome assembly GCA_030451825.1 of Pseudonocardia sp. GTDB lineage: Bacteria > Actinomycetota > Actinomycetes > Mycobacteriales > Pseudonocardiaceae > Pseudonocardia. Next base: position 2,750 of record JAKDNL010000640.1, read on the forward strand.
GCCACCAGCGGGCTGGGTCTGGCCCTGCACGGGCCCGCCCTCGACGCCACGCTCGATGACGGCGAGGTGTGGGTCAGCGGTGAGGTGCTGGCCCAGACCCGCGACAGCCTGGCCGGGTTCGCCGAGCAGCTGCGCCGCCGGCGCTGGTCGCCGTGTCCCTGCGGCGATGACCACGGCCAAGACCAGATCACCGAGGACGTGCTCGCTGCGGTCGTCGGTGACCTGGCCGAGCTGTACTACCTGGTCGACGGCGTCGGCGACGAGGACGGTGGTGAGGGCGGCGCCCTCGGCGGTGCCGGCGGCGTCGGTGACCACGCCACAGCCCTGTCCCTGCTCACCGAGGCCCTCGGGCACGAGCTGCCCGAGCTGGGCCGATGCGGCTGCGGGGCCGGGCCCGCCACCACCTACATCGGTGAGCGTGGGCCGCTGTGCGATGACTGCGCCGACCAGCACACCGCCGCGATGACCGGGTGGGCGCGGCTGGCGCCGGCGCCGGATCCGGTCGAGATCCCCGGCCCGGACGGGCGCGCCCACCGGCTACAGTTCCGGCAGCTGCGCAGCCCGGCCGGGATCAGCCTCACCCTCGCCGAGATCACTGACCAGCCGGGCGGGCACCAGTTCAGCGTGCTCGGCGACCACGACGCCGACCCGGGCGAGCTGGCCGCCGCGGTCCACGCCGAAGCCGCCGCGGAGATCGGGCGAGCCTACCTCGAACCCAACGACACCGGGCGCGGCGAGTGGGACGTGGTCGCCGACGAGATCGCCGGGCGTTTCGACATCGACCCGGCCACCGGAGTCGACGGCCCGCACGCGGTCGTGGTCGACGGGCACCTGCTCGGTTGGGACGAGCTCGGCGCCGCGTTGGCCCGCTTCGAAGGGTGGCGGTTCCGGCTGTTCCTCGACGACCCCTCCCTCGATCACCGCA
>JAKDNL010000641.1 GCA_030451825.1 Pseudonocardia sp.
TGTTTTTGTGGGGTGGGCCCCGCGTGTTGGTGGCCCGCGGGGTGGGGGCGCTTATCGGGGGGCGCATGCACGTATAGCGGCGCACGGGCGGCGTCAGCCGCCTACCCTCTCCACGACGAGCTCGCGGACGCGCTTGGCGTCGGCCTGCCCGCCGGTCGCCTTCATCACCGCACCGACGATCGCGCCGGCCGCCGCCACCTTGCCGCCGCGGATCTTCTCCGCGACGTCGGGCTGGGCTGCCAGCGCCTCGTCGACGGCGGTGACCAGGGCACCCTCGTCCGAGACGACCTCGAGCCCACGGGAGGCGACGACCTCGTCCGGGTCACCTTCGCCGAGCAGCACCCCGTCGACGACCTGGCGGGCCAGCTTGTTCGTCAGCTCGCCGGAGGCCACCATCGCGATCACCCGGGCCACCTGATCCGGTGTGATCGGCAGGTCGGTGAGTTCCTGCTCGCGCGTGTTGGCCTGCTGCGACAGGTAGGCCACCCACCACGAGCGGGCCTCGCCGGACGGTGCGCCGGCCGCGACGGTGGCCTCGACCAGGTCCAGCGCACCGGCGTTGACCAGGTCGCGGATCTCCTCGTCGGAGACGCCCCACTCGGCCTGGATCCGGTGGCGGCGCTCCCACGGCAGCTCCGGCAGCGTGCCGCGCAGCTCCTCCACCCACTCGTCGGACGGCGCGATCGGGACCAGGTCGGGCTCCGGGAAGTACCGGTAGTCCTCCGAGGTCTCCTTGCGCCGCCCGGCGCGGGTGGAGCCGGACTGCTCCTCGAAGTGCCGGGTCTCCTGCACGATCTCGCCGCCCTCGTCGAGCACCCCTGCCTGGCGGGTCATCTCGTAGCGCACGGCCCGCTCGACCGAGCGCAGCGAGTTCACGTTCTTCGTCTCGGTCCGGGTTCCCAGCTGCCCCGAATCGGAAGGCGCCAGCGACAGGTTCACGTCGCAGCGCATCGAGCCCTGGTCCATCCGGACGTCGGAGACGCCCAGCGACTTGACCAGCTCGCGCAGCTGGGTGACGTAGGCGCGGGCCACCTCCGGCGCGCGGGCGCCGGTGTCCGGGATCATCTTCGTGACGATCTCGATCAGCGGGACGCCGGCCCGGTTGTAGTCGAGCAGCGAGTACTCCGCGCCGTGGATCCGCCCGGTCGCGCCGCCCACGTGCAGCGACTTGCCGGTGTCCTCCTCCATGTGCGCGCGCTCGATGCCCACCCGCACCGTGCTGCCGTCGTCGAGTCCGACGTCCAGGAATCCGTCGACGGCGATCGGCTCGTCGTACTGGCTGGTCTGGAAGTTCTTCGGCATGTCCGGGTAGAAGTAGTTCTTGCGGGCGAACCGGCCCCACGGGGCGATCGAGCAGTTCAGCGCCAGCCCGATCCGGATCGCGGACTCCACCGCGGTCCGGTTGACCACCGGCAGCGAGCCGGGCAGGCCCAGGCAGGTCGGGCAGACCTGGGTGTTCGGCTCGGCGCCGAACTCGGTCGGGCAGCCGCAGAACATCTTCGTGTTCGTGGACAGCTCGACGTGCACCTCGAGCCCGAGCGTCGGGTCGAAGCGGGCGACGACGTCGTCGTAGTCGACGAGGGTCGGGGCACTCAGTGTTGACGATTCGCCCCTGCCAGCAGAGCTCATGCGGACACCTCCAGCTCGGGGATGCGGGCGATCAGCGGGCCGCCCTCGTCGCGGTCACGGGCGGCCTCGAAGGCCCCACCGACCCGGTACATCACGGCCTCGCCCAGCGCCGGCGCCATGATCTGCAGGCCGGTCGGCAGGCCGTCGGCGAGACCGCTCGGCACCGACATGCCGGCCGTGCCGGCCAGGTTCGTCGGGATCGTGGCCAGGTCGTTGAGGTACATGGCCAGCGGGTCGTCGATCTTGTCCCCGATCGGGAACGGGGTGGTCGGCGTCGTCGGCGAGACCAGCACGTCGGCCTGGGTGAACGCGGCGTCGAAGTCCCGGCTGATCAGCGTGCGGACCTTCTGCGCCTGCCCGTAGTAGGCGTCGTAGTACCCCGACGACAGGGCGTAGGTACCGAGGATGATCCGGCGCTTGACCTCGGGACCGAACCCGGCCTCGCGGGTCGCCGCCATCACCTCCTCGGCGCTGGCGACGCCGTCGCCCGACGACACGGACGCACGCAGGCCGTAGCGCATCGCGTCGAACCGGGCCAGGTTCGAGGAGACCTCGCTGGGCAGGATCAGGTAGTAGGCGGCCATCCCGTACTCGAAGTGCGGGCAGCTCACCTCCACCAGCTCGGCGCCCAGCTTCTCCAGCCGGCGCAGCGACGCGTCGTAGGCCGCGCGGACACCGGGCTCGTAACCCTCGCCGCCCAGCTCGCGCACGACGCCGACCTTGAGCCCGGACAGATCGCCCTCGGCGCCCTGGCGCGCGGCCGCGACGACCGACGGGATCGGCGCGTCGATCGAGGTGGAGTCGCGCGGGTCGTGCCCGCCGATCACCTCGTGCAGCAGCGCGGCGTCGAGCACGGTGCGCGCGCACGGGCCGCCCTGGTCCAGCGACGACGCGCAGGCGACCAGGCCGTAGCGGGACACCCCGCCGTAGGTCGGCTTCACGCCGACGGTGCCGGTGAACGCGGCCGGCTGGCGGATCGAGCCGCCGGTGTCGGTACCGATCGCCAGCGGCGCCTCGAACGCCGCCAGCGACGCGGCCGAGCCGCCGCCGGAGCCGCCGGGCACCCGGGTGCGGTCCCACGGGTTGCGGGTGACGCCGTAGGCGGAGTGCTCGGTGGACGAGCCCATCGCGAACTCGTCCATGTTCGTCTTGCCCAGGATCGTGATCCCGGCGGCCCGCAGGCGGGCGGTGACGGTCGCGTCGTAGGGCGGCTGCCAGCCCTCGAGGATCTTCGATCCGCAGGTGGTGGGCATGTCCGAGGTGGTGAACACGTCCTTGAGCGCCAGCGGTACCCCGGCCAGCGGCGACGCCGGCTCACTACCGGCGGCGATCCCGGCATCGACCCGCTCGGCCGAAGCGATCGCGGCGTCCGAGGCGACGTGCAGGAACGCGTGCACGCCGTTGCTCCCGCCGTCGACGGCGGCGATCCGGTCCAGGTGCGCCCGCGCGGCCTCGACCGCGGAGAGCTCCTTGGCCTGGATCTTCCCGGCGAGCTCGGCGGCGGTCAGGTGGGTGATCTCAGAGTCACTACTCACTGCTCTTCCCCCAGGATGCGCGGCACGCGGAAGCGGCCCTCCTCGGCGGCCGGGGCCCCGGCCAGCGCCTGCTGCTGGTCCAGGCAGGGACGGCGCTCGTCGACGCGGAACACGTTCTGCAGCGGCACGGCGTGCGAGGTCGGCGGGATGTCCTCCGCGGCGACCTCACCGACCCGGGCGACCGAGCTCAGGATGACGTCGAGCTGACCGGCGAACACGTCCAGCTCCGCATCGGTGACGGCCAGGCGCGAGAGCCGGGCGAGGTGCGCGACCTCGTCCCGGGTGATGACCCCGCCCGTGGGGTCGGCGGGGGAATCGGCGGACATGCCCCTCCTCGGGTGTTTCGGATTTCCGCGCGCACCCGCAGGTGCGTCCGTCGAGCGGTCCGGCGGGGACGCCGGCTCGCGGGAGCACCGAGAGCAGCAGCGCACGCGGAACGACCATCGCCACCGGCGGCGCACGGCGCACCCACCGGTGTGACGCCCGAGTCTAGGCCCGCCCCGTCACAC
>JAKDNL010000642.1 GCA_030451825.1 Pseudonocardia sp.
CGCTGTTCCCGCAGCCGGCGCTCGGCAGCTCGCCGTGGCACATGGGTTCGGCGGCGCTGGGGTGGCTGGCGTTCACCTGCTGGCCGCTGGCGGTGTCGCGGTCCGGCGGCGACCCCCATGGCGATCCCAACGGCGACCCCAGCTGTGACCCGGCTCTGCTCGAGCGCGGCCCGGCGTGGGCGGCGACCGCTGTGCTGGTGTTTCTGATGGCCTGGTTCGGCCTGGAGCTGCTGCTCGGGGGAGACCGTCTGGGACTGGCCCAGCGGGTGCTGGTGGTGGCCCAGACGGTGTGGCCGATGGCCGTCGCGGTGGCGCTGTTCCGTCGTCGCCGGGACGACAGAGACGACAGAGACGACAGAGACGACGGGGAGGACGGGGACGCGCGACCGTCGGGGGACCGGCCGCGGCCGGTCCCGGTGGCCGCCTGCTGGGTGGTGATGCTGGCCCCGGCCGTGGTGCCGGTCGGGTCGTGGGTGGCCGCAGCGGTGCAACCACCCGACTACGACCCGGTCCGACAGTCGCTGAGCACGCTCAGCCGGCTCGGCGCCACCGACCGATGGATCATGGCTGGGGCCCTGGTGCTGCTCGGCCTCGGCTATCTCGCCGGTGCCCTGGCGCTGACCCCGGCGCCGCTGCGCGCGCGGATCGCGCTGGGCCTGGGCGGGGCCGGGACTCTGTTCGCCGGTCTGCTCCCGCAGCCGGAGACCGGCAGCTCGGCGTGGCACATGGGCGCCGCGACGATCGGCTGGATCGCGTTCGTGTGCTGGCCGCTGGCGGCGAGCCGGCACCCGTCGGTGTCGCCGCTGCTCGGACGTCGGGCGGCGTGGGTGGTGACCGGGGTGCTGCTGGCGCTGCTCGGCTGGTTCTTCGTCCAGCTGCAGACCGGCGGAGCGTACATCGGCCTGTCCGAGCGGACGCTGATCCTGGCCCAGACACTCTGGCCGGCCGTCGTCGTGGTCGCGCTGCGCCGGGAGACCGTGCGCTGTGCGGCCGGGACCGTGCGGATCGACCACGGTCGCACGTCGGTCGACGCCGGTAGCGGGGACTGACCCGCGACCGTCGCCGGTACCGACAGGCCGGCGTGGGCCGGACCGGCGGGCCCAGGCAAGCGATCACCGGGCTCCCGGACGCTTTTCGACGGCCGCCAGCTCCGGCGACGCGGTGTCCAGCGGCACCGCCTCCGGACGGACCAGTCCCAGCCGCACCCGCTGGCGCGGCAGCACCTTGTCCAGCAGCCACTCCGCGCCGGTGCGGATCCGGTTCCCGGGCATCGCCGCGAGATGGTAACCACTGGTCACGACGCGGGCCAACGGTCGCGGCAGCGCGATGTGCAGCGGGTTCGCCGCGGCGTCACGACCACCGAGGTCGACCACGAACCCCATGTCCCGGTGCGTGTACGACGCCGGGGTGCCGTGCCCGAGCGAGGCGGCGACGTTGCGGGCCACGGTCTTGCCGTGGCGCTGCGCGTGCTGTGCCGTCATCGGGGTGGCCGAGCCGGGGTTGCGCGGGTCCGGGACGGCGGCCGCATCACCGACGGCGTAGACACCGGGGTGGTCGGGCACCGCCATCTCGGCGTCGACCACGATCCGGCCGCGCTCCACCGGCAGGCCCAGGTCCTGGACCAGCGGGTCCGGGCGGACACCGACGCACCAGATCAGCGACCGCGTCGGCAGGTACTCCCCGGTGCTGAGCCGCACGCCCTCGGAGGTCGCCTCGGTCACCGACGTCCCGGTCCGCACCTCGACCCCCCGCTCGCGCAGCACCCGGTTCGCCGTGGCCGACAGCTTGGGGTCGAGCTCGGGCAACACCCGGTCCTTGACGTCGAGCAGCAGCCAGCGGATCGGCCGGCCGGCCAGCTCCGGGCGGTCCTTCGTGATCCGCTCGGTGAGCAGCGCTCCCTGCGCGGCGACCTCGGTGCCGGTGTAGCCGGCGCCGACCACGACGAACGTGCAGCGCGCCGCCCGCTCCACCGGGTCGTCGGTGTCGGGGACCATCTCCAGCTCGCCGAGGATGTGGTCGCGCAGGTAGAGCGCCTCGGGCATGCCGCGGAAGCCGTGCGCGTGCTCGGCCACACCGGGAATCGGGAGCAGCTTGTTCACGCTGCCGATCGCGACGACGAGCCGGTCGTAGCCGAGGTCGTGCTCGCCGCCATCGAGGTCGGCGTAGTGCACGGAGCTGCGCTCCAGATCCACACCGCGAACCTCGCCGAGGCGCACCTGCACCCCGGGCAGCGACGCCGCGAGCGGCACCGTGATCCGGCGCGGGTCCAGCACACCCGACGTCACCTGGGGGAGCAGTGGCAGGTAGAGGAAGTAGTCGGTGGAGTTGACCAGCACGATCTCGGCCTCGTCGCGCAGCCTGCGGGCGAGGTTCTTCGCGGCGTGGAAGCCGGCGAAGCCGCCGCCGAGCACGACGACGCGGGGGATCTGGTTCGACACGGGTGGGAACCTCCGATCTGTCCCGGGTGGACTACCCCGCGCGGGCGCATCCGACCCCTCGGAACGTGTACCGGTCGTGTTCGGTGGATAGTCGACGACCATGAAGGCAGCCAGCTATACCAGGACCGGGACCGCCCGTGACGTGCTCGCCGTCGGTGAACTCGACCGCCCGGAGCCCGGCCCCGGGCAGGTCCGTGCCCGGGTGCGCACGTCGGCGGTCAACCCGACCGACGTCAAGACCCGCGACGGCACCACGGACCGCCCGTTCGACGGCTCCCGGGTCCCGCACCAGGACGGCGTCGGGGAGATCGACGCCGTCGGCGACGGGGTGGACACCGGACGGGTCGGGCAGCGGGTCTGGGTCTGGCTCGCCTCGCCCGGTGCCCAGGTCGTCGGGCGCGGTGCCGGGCAGGCGGTGACCGAGTAGGGGACCTGCGCGCAGTGGACGGTCGTGCCCGAGCACCAGGCCACGCCGCTGCCCGAGGCCGCCTCCGACGATCTGGGTGCCTGCCTCGGGGTACCGGCCATGACGGCGTATCACTGCCTGTTCGCCGACGGCTCGCCCGCGGGGAAGAACGTGCTGGTCTCCGGCGGTGCCGGCGCGGTCGGTCATTACGGCATCGAGCTGGCCCGGTGGGCCGGCGCGACCGTGGTGTCCACGGTCAGCGGGCCGGAGAAGGCCGAGCTGGCCCGCGCCGCGGGTGCCGACCACGTGCTGAACTACCGCGACGACGACATCGCCGATCAGATCCGCGCCGCCGTGGGACGGGTGGACCGGGTGGTGGAGGTGTCGCTGTCGCAGAACCTGGGGCTGGACCTCGCGGTGATCGGGAGCGGGGCGTCGATCGTGAGCTACGCCGCGACCGCGACGGACCCGACGATCCCGGTGCGGGCCTGCATGGGCGCGAACGTGAACCTGCGGTTCGTGCTGCTCTACGGCGTACCCACGGATGTGCTGCGCGCCGCCGCGCAGGAGGTCACGGTCGCCGCATCGGCCGGGATGCTGACCGCGCTGCCGGTGCACCGCTTCTCCCTCGACGACGTGGCGACCGCGCACGAGGCCGTCGAGTCCGGGGTGACCGGAAAGGTCGTCGTCGACATCGACTGAGCCGAGCCCAACCCCCCCGTGCGCGGATATCGCCGCCGGAGCGACGATTTCCGCGCACGAGGGTGCATCCCGGGAGCTACTCGCAGTCAGCCGGCAAGCCGTCGCAGGATCGCGGAGAGCTG
>JAKDNL010000089.1 GCA_030451825.1 Pseudonocardia sp.
CGACGCGGGGACGGCCGGGGCGGACGTGGGGCGCCGGTTCTGCTCGCGCGGGGCGGGCGCGAACCGGGCGACCGGCGTGGCGCCGGTGAACGACGCGGGGGCCCCGCCGGGAGTGGCGGCGGTGACGCCGGAGGCCGGCAGGCCGAACGCGAGCGCGCCGATGGCGAGCCCGGACACGGCCGCTCCGGTGCCGATCCGGCGACGTCGGGTACGCCGTGCCGAGGAGGCCGGGCGCAGCACCGTGACCATCTCGCCGTCCGCGGTCATGGACAGCCCCGCCGGCGGCGGCGGCAGCTCGGTGTCCTGCGGGATCGAGCACAGCGACGACATCAGCGACGTCGGGAGCGTGGGGGCGTCCGCGCCGCGCAGCTCGGAGCGCGCCTTGCGCTGGTCGACGACCTCGCCCGCGCAGTCCACGCAGTGCTGCAGGTGCCGACGTGCGCGCCCGTCCGGCCCGGGTGCGAGTTCGCCGTCGACGTAGGCGACGACCGCCTCCGGGGTGAGATGGTCCTCACCCCAGTCCGGCGCGATCACCTGGAACCGTCGATGTTCGGTCACGACACCAACTCTCCCACCGATGGGGGCGCTCCTGCCACGTCCTCGGCGCGGTGACGTTCCAGGGACGCCCGCAGCGCCGTGCGGCCGCGGTGGATCCGGCTGCGCACGGTGCCCAGCTTCACCCCGAGCGTCGCGCCGATCTCCTCGTAGGACAGGCCCTCCACGTCGCAGAGCACGACCGCGACCCGGAAGTCCGGCGGCAGCTCGTCGAGGGCGGCCTGCAGGTACGGGTCGAGGTGGGTCGCGCCCCACACGTCCTCGGGCTCCGGGCCACCACCGGGCAGGCGGTCGGTGTCCTCGGGCAGGCCCTCCATCCGCAGCCGGGCGCGGCGGCGGACCATGTCCAGGAACAGGTTCGTGGTGATCCGGTGCAGCCAGCCCTCGAACGTGCCGGGCTTGTAGGAGGCCAGCGAGCGGAACACCCGGATGAACGTCTCCTGGGTGAGGTCCTCGGCGTCGTAGGGATTGCCGCTGAGGCGGTAGGCGAGGCGGTAGACCCGGTCGGCGTGCGCCCGGACGATCTCGTCCCAGCTGGGCGGAGTCCAGTCCGCGCCCTCACCCGGGAGGGCGCTCGTGGCACCCGTTCCGGTGGAGGTGGCAGCGGAGGAGCGTTGATCGGGCATGACACCACTGTGCCCGTGCGGGATGAGGAACATGTGAAACCCGTCTGAGAGAACCCTGTGAATCACGATCGCGATTCACCCCTGCGAATCACCCCGCGAATCACCGCAGGGACTCGATACGGACAGGTGCCGCGAATCATCCGGCATTCGTGGGTGTGTGCTCCCCCGCGCTACTCCGACCCGGTTAATCTCTGCGCATGACCACTCCCGCGGCGCAGGCCGCCGAGGCCTACCTCGCCGAGGACGAGGACCTGGCGCGAGCGCGGGCGACCGGAACCTCGGCGGGCGCACCTCCGATCAGCCCGGCCGGTGGCGCCACGCTGGCCGTCCTGGCCGCGACGGTCTCCGCACGCGCGGTGGTCGAGATCGGCACCGGCGCCGGGGTGAGCGGGCTGTACCTGATGCGCGGGATGGCCGCCGACGGGACGCTGACCTCGATCGACGTGGATCCGGAGCTGCAACGGACGGCGCGCGCGTCGTTCCTGGCCGCCGGCTTCGGGCCGTCCCGGCTGCGGTTGATCAACGGGATGGCGCTCGAGGTGCTCCCCCGGCTCACCGACGGCGGGTACGACCTGGTCGTCGCCGACGCCGTCCCGGCCGAGTACCCGGGCTACCTGGCCGAGGCGATCCGGCTGCTGCGTCCGGGCGGGGTGCTGGTGCTCGAGGGTGTACTCGACGGCGGACGGGTGGCCGGCGACACCGCCGACGACGGCCCGGGCACCGCCGCGCTGCGCGAGGTCACCGAACAGGCCCGCGACGACGAGCGGCTGCTGTCCGCGCTGCTCCCGGTGGCCGACGGGATGCTCTGCGCCGTCCGTAGATAGCGCCGTCCGTAGCCGTTCACAATCAGGGCGAGTGTGGCGTTCGTAGCGATCGACGCTACGAACGTCACGTTCGTTGCGCCGGAGGGTCCGGCCGGGCCGGCACGGCCGCGCCGCCTACTGCGCGGTGACGCCCTTGCCGAGCACGACGACGCCGCCCGGGCTGACCGTGTAGCGGGCCCGGTCGGTGTTCAGGTCCACCCCGATCAGCGCACCCGGCGGGACCACGACGTTCTTGTCCAGGATCGCCCGGCGCACCACGGCGCCCCGTCCGATCCGGGCGCCCGGCAGCACGACCGAGTCCGAGACCTCCGCGCCGCCGTGGACCATCACGTTCGCGCCGATCACCGACCGGCGCACGATGGCCCCGGAGATGATCGTGCCGGCACCGACGATCGAGTCCTGCGCGATGCCGCCCTCGACGAACTTCGCCGGCGGCAGCGCCGGGGTGGCGGTGCGGATCGGCCAGCGCTGGTTGTAGAGGTTGAAGATCGGGTGCACCGAGACCAGGTCGGTGTGCGCGTCGTAGTAGGCATCGATCGTCCCGACGTCGCGCCAGTACCCGGCGTCGCGCTCGGTCGCCCCGGGCACCAGGTTGTCGGCGAAGTCGTAGACGTGCGCGGCACCCTGGCCGACCAGCGCCGGGATGATGTCGCCGCCCATGTCGTGGTCGGAGTCGTTGTTCTCGGCATCGGTGCGCAGCGTCTCCAGCAGCGCGTCGGTGGAGAACACGTAGTTGCCCATCGAGGCGAACGTGACCTCGGGGTCGTCCGGAACGGCCGGTGGGTCGGACGGCTTCTCCACGAAGTCGGTGATCCTCCCCGACTCGTCGGAGGCGATGCAGCCGAACGCCTTGGCCTCGGCACGCGGCACCCGGATCCCGGCGACGGTCACCCCGGCCCCGCTCTCGACGTGCTGGGCGATCATCTGTGCCGGGTCCATCCGGTACACGTGGTCGGCCCCGAACACGGCGATGTAGTCCGGCTGGTCGTCGTAGACCAGGTTCAGGCTCTGGAAGATCGCGTCCGCGCTGCCGGTGTACCAGCGCCGCCCGAGCCGCTGCTGGGCCGGGACCGTGGTGATGTACTGGTCCAGCACGCTGGACAGGCGCCAGGTGGTGGAGATGTGGCGGTCCAGCGAGTGCGACTTGTACTGGGTCAGCACACAGATCCGGTCCAGGCCCGCATTGACCAGGTTGGACAGCACGAAGTCGATCAGCCGGTAGTTCCCGCCGAACGGCACCCCCGGCTTCGCCCGGTCGGCCGTCAACGGCCAGAGCCGTTTGCCCTCACCACCGGCGAGCACGATCCCGAGCACGTTCGCCGAGAGCCGACCGGGCGCCGACGACGGGCGCACCCCGCTCATTGCGGTCACCGCAACCCCCGCTCTCAAAATCCCGGCCGCGAGGCGAGGCACTTCTCCCGAGGACCTCCACGACCACTGGAAACCCTAGTGCCCCACCCGCCTCCCGGCCAGCGCCGGACGCGGCTCGTCGATCATCCGACGCCTGCCGTCCACCCGTCCCGGCCACCGGCACGGGCGGGCTGTCCCGCCGGGGGCGCACGCGTTACCGTCCCGGACGTGCGCGTCGGCCTGTTGACCCGGGAGTACCCACCTGACGTCTACGGCGGGGCGGGGGTGCACGTCGGATACCTGGTCCCGGCCCTGCGCGAGTTCGTCGACGTCGACGTGCACTGCTTCGGCGACGCCGGCGCGCCGGCCCGCGACGGCGTCGCAGTGCACCCGGTGCCGGTCGAGCTCGAGGGCTCCAACGCGGCGTTGACGACGCTCGGCGTGGATCTGACGATGGCCGCCGACCTGGACGGCTGCGACGTGCTGCACTCGCACACCTGGTACGCCAACATGGCCGGGCACGTCGGCAAGCTGCTGCACGGTCGCCCGCACGTGGTGACCGCGCACTCGCTGGAGCCGCTGCGGCCGTGGAAAGCCGAGCAGCTCGGCGGCGGCTACCGGGTGTCGTCCTGGGTGGAGCGCACCGCCTACGAGGCCGCGGACGCGGTGATCGCGGTGTCGCACGGGATGCGCCGCGACGTCCTGGCCGCCTACCCCGCCGTCGACCCGGAGCGGGTGCACGTCGTGCACAACGGGATCGACACCGAGTTCTACCGCCCCGACCCCGGCCGGGACGCGGTCCGCGCGGCCGGGGTGGACCCGGACCGTCCGAGTGTGGTGTTCGTCGGACGGATCACCCGGCAGAAGGGCCTCGGTCACCTGGTCGCCGCCGCGCACCAGGTGTCGCCGGAGGCGCAGATCGTGCTGTGTGCGGGCGCGCCGGACACCCCCGAGCTCGAGGCGGAGATCGAGCGCGCGGTCGCCGAGCTGTCCGCCGCGCGGTCCGGGGTCATCTGGGTGCGCCGGATGCTGGCGACCTCGGAGGTCCGCCAGCTGCTCTCCGCGGCGACGGTGTTCGTCTGCCCGTCGGTCTACGAACCGCTGGGGATCGTGAACCTGGAGGCGATGGCCTGCGGCACGGCCGTCGTCGCCTCCGACGTGGGGGGCATCCCGGAGGTCGTCGCGGACGGCGACACCGGGCGGCTCGCCCACTACGACGCGGGCGAGACCGCGCGGTTCGAGTCCGACCTGGCCGCCGCGATCAACGAGCTCGTGACGGACCCGGACCGTGCGGCCCGGATGGGCGCACGGGGACGGGAGCGCGCCGTGCGGGAGTTCGCCTGGGCCGAGATGGCCCGCCGCACGGTGGAGGTCTACGACCGGCTCTGACGCTCCCGTCCCGGTGGATCAGCCGCGGGGACCGGCCGTGGGGATCAGCTGCAGGGGATCGGCTGCGGGGGTCAGCCGCAGGTGGCGTTCAGGGCCTCGCCGAGGTTCGTCGCCTCTTCGGGGGTCATCTCGACCACGAGACGACCTCCGCCCTCGAGCGGGACGCGCATCACGATGCCCCGGCCCTCCTTGGTCACTTCCAGGGGGCCGTCGCCGGTGCGGGGCTTCATCGCGGCCATGTCTCGTTTCCTCCGTGGTGTGACAGTGTCGGTCCGTCCGGCCGCGCGTCTCGGGGAACGCGTCGGTCGCCGGTGGCTCCATTGTCCCCCATCGCCGATGGCGTGGTGCAACCGAGGCGATCACGACTCGGCAGCGTTCACGCAGCGCAACGGCTCGGACGCACCCCGATGGCGATCACGTGTGCTGGGTCGATCACGTCGGCGCGACGGTCACGCTCCGTCGGCGCGCCAGCAGTGGGCCACGTGGTCGTCGACCAGGCCGGTCGCCTGCATCAGCGCGTAGCAGGTGGTCGGTCCGACGAACCGCAACCCGCGCCGCTTGAGCTCCTTGGCCATCGCCGTGGACTCGGGGGTGACGGCCGGGACGTCGGCCTGCGTGGCCGGGCGGGTCCGGCCGGCCGGGTCCGGCGCGAACGACCACAGCAGCTCGTCGAGCGGGGTGTCGAGGTCGAGCACCGCGCGCGCGTTCCCGATCGCCGCGTCGATCTTGAGCCGGTTCCGGACGATGCCGGCGTCGGCGAGCAGGCGGGCCCGGTCGTCGTCATCGAAGCGGGCGACCTTCTCCGGGTCGAACCCCGCGAAGGCCTCCCGGAACGCGGGGCGCTTGCGCAGGATCACGATCCAGGACAGCCCGGACTGGAACGCCTCCAGGCTCAGCCGCTCGTACATCGCGGCGACGCCGCGCAGCGGGTGTCCCCACTCCTCGTCGTGGTAGGCGACGTAGTCCGGTGTGGATCCCGCCCACTCGCAGCGGCCACGCCCGTCGTGCGGGTCGTGGCGGCCGGCGTCCGGGATCCGCGCCACCTCAGCCACCGCTCGGATCCCGCTGCCCGGACCCCGGGCGTTCCTCGGTCCGGTAGCGCTCCTCGGTCCGGCGGGCCATCGTGCGCAGCGAGCTCGCGACCCCGGCCCGCAACACCGGGCGCAGCAGCGGCCAGCCGGCCCGCCCGAGCGCACCCAGCGGCAGGTCGAGCAGCTCGGTCCAGAGGAACCGGCTGCGCCGCGGCCCGAGCGCGACGACGGCGAACACGCCGTCGCCGCGCACGATGTGGCCGGTGTGGGTGACGACGATCCGGCGCGGCCCGTCCGGCAGCTCGGTCCACTCGACGATCTCCATCGTGTCCACGACCCCGAACCGGCCCACCCCGGTGACCGCGCGCAGCGTCGACCCGACCGAGCGGCCGTCCCCGCTGCTCACCTCGACGCGGGTGCCCAGCATCCACTCGGACTGCCCGGGCAGGTCGCTCACCACCTGCCACAGCACCTCGGCCGGCACCTCGACGTCGACCGGGACGGTCAGCTCCTCACGCCCCGCCCCTGAGTAGTTCATCTCAGCCTCCTTCGGTGCGCATCCGCTCGATCGTCGTCTCCAGCCGGGTCACGTGCGCGACCAGCTCCCGCCGGTCGGCCTGGACCCGGTCCAGCTCACCGGCCAGGCGGTCCAGCGCCCAGTCGACCTCCACCATCCGGTATCCGCGCACGACCTGCTGGAAACGCAGGCCGCGGACGTCCGAGCCCTGCACCTCGACGGCCGGTAGCCGGGTCGGCGTGGCGTCCGGTGCGAGCGGCGCCAGTTCCTCGCCCCGGCCGAACACGGCGGCGGCGGCCACGAACACCACTGCCGCGACGACCGCCAGGACGAGCAGGTAGATCAGCGCGGTCCCCATCCCGCCATCACATCACGCGGGACCGACACCCCGCGTCGCGCCGTCGGCCCGTCTCTCATGGTCGACGCGGTCCGGGGCGCACGCATCCAGCGCCGCCGTCACGTCGGTGACCACCCGCAGGCGCTGCATCGGACCGGGCCCGGCGAACCCGCGCCCGGTCAGCCCGGCCACCCAGTCCAGCAGGCCGCGCCAGTGACCGTCCGGATCGAGCATCACCACCGGCTTGACGTGCAGATCGAGGGCGCCCGCCGACCACACCTCGAACAGCTCCTCGCAGGTGCCGATGCCGCCGGGCAGGGTGAGGAACGCGTCCGCGCGGTCCTCCATCTGCTGCTTGCGCTCGCGCATGCTCGCGGTGACGTGGAGTTCGTCGGCGTCCGTGTCGGCCCACTCCCGCTCGACCATCGACCGCGGGATGACCCCGACCGTCCGCGCGCCGCCGGCCCGGGCGCCATTCGCGACCGCACCCATCATCGAGTGCTTGCCGCCGCCGGAGACCAGCGTCCAGCCGCGTGCGGCGATCCCGCGTCCGACGGCATGCGCGAGCTCCAGGTAGTGCGGGGCGATGCGGTCGGATGAGGCGCAGTACACGCAGACCGCGAACGTCCCGGGCGGGGAGGTCCCGGGCGGCGTCGTCAATGTGCCTCCTCCCACGCGTGGTAGGCCTCCTGCACGACGTCGACCGCGTCGTCGATGTCGTCGGTCAGGTGCAGCAGGTCCAGATCCTTCTTGTTGATCTTGCCCTCGGAGACCATGGTCTTGGCGACCCAGTCGTAGAGGCCACCCCAGTACTCCTTGCCCAGCAGCACCACCGGGAACTTGGTGACCTTCTTCGTCTGCACCAGGACCAGTGCCTCGAACATCTCGTCGAGCGTGCCGAATCCGCCGGGCAGGCAGATGAAGGCCTGCGAGTACTTCACGAACATGGTCTTGCGGGCGAAGAAGTAGCGGAAGTTGATGCCCTGGTCGACCCAGGGGTTGAGGCCCTGCTCGAACGGCAGCTCGATGCCCAGCCCGACCGAGAAACCGCCGGCCTCCGAGCACCCGCGGTTGACCGCCTCCATCGTCCCCGGGCCGCCACCGGTGATCACCGCGAAGCCGGCGCCCGCCAGCCGCGCGCCGAGCTCGCGCCCGAGCTCGTACTCCGGCGACTCCACCGGCGTGCGCGCCGACCCGAACACCGTCGCCGCGCGGGGCATCTCGGCGAGCATGCCGAAGCCCTCGACGAACTCGGCCTGGATCCGCAGCACCCGCCACGGATCCGTGTGCACCCAGTCGCTGGGGCCACGGGAGTCGAGGAGACGCTGGTCGGTGGTCGAGGCCTCGTTGCGGTACTCGCGGCGGAGCACGACCGGGCCCCTCAGCTTCTCCTGCGGGTGGTTCTCCTGCGTCATGCCGTCAGCGTAGTGAGGGCTACGCGCCCGGCCCGCCGGTGCTCAGGTGTCGGCGCTCAGGTAACGGCGCAGGACATCCGCGCAACGGGTCACGGCCGCCTCCGCGACGTGCTCCTCGCGGGTGTGCGCGAGGTTCGGGTCGCCGGGGCCGTAGTTCACCGCCGGGATGCCCAGCGCGGCGAACCGGGACACGTCGGTCCAGCCGTACTTCGCCCGCGGCGCCGCCCCGCTGGCCGCCACGAAGTCCGCCGCGGCCGGCGCCGAGAGCCCCGGCAGGGCGGCCGGCGACAGGTCGGTGACGGTCAGGTCGAACCCGTCGAACACCTCGCGGACGTGGGCCAGCGCCGCGTCGGTGCTGCGATCCGGGGCGAACCGGAAGTTCACCGTGACCACGCACTCGTCCGGCACCACGTTGCCCGCGACGCCGCCGGCGATCCGCACCGCCTGCAACCCCTCGCGGTAGCGGCACCCGTCGATGTCGACGTCACGCGGGGTGTAGTCCTGCAGCCGCGCCAGCACGTCGCCCGCGTGGTGGATCGCGTTGTCCCCGAGCCACGACCGCGCCGAGTGCGCCCGCCGCCCGGCGGTCCGGATCTCCACCCGCAACGTCCCCTGACAGCCCGCCTCCAGCGCACCGTCGGTCGGTTCCCCGAGCACCGCGAGGTCGGCGAGGAGCCAGTCCGGGTGGTCCCGTTCGATCCGGCCGAGCCCGTTGCGCTCGGCCTCGACCTCCTCGCAGTCGTAGAACACGCAGGTCAGATCGACGCGCGGCGCGGTCAGCGTCGCGGCCAGGTGCGCGATGACGGCATCCCCGGCCTTCATGTCGGAGGTCCCGCACCCGTGGATGACCCCGTCCGCGCGCCGGCTCGGCACGTTGTCCGCGATCGGCACGGTGTCCAGGTGCCCGGCCAGCAGCACGCGCTGCGGCCGCCCCAGGTTCGTCCGCGCGAGCACCGCGTCACCCGAGCGCAGCACCTCCAGATGCGGGGCCTGTGTACGCAGGGCCCGCTCCAGCGCGTCGGCGAGCACGCGCTCGTCCCCCGACACGCTGGCCACGTCCACCATGGCAGCCGTCAGGGTCACCGGATCGGCGGTCAGGTCCAGCTCGGGAAGCGCGCTCGTCACGCCCGCGACGCTACCCACCCCGGACCTCGCCCCGGGGCCGGACCGACCGGCGGCCGCCCGGACGCAGATCAAGTGCGCCTCACTGCTGTGCGGGAGGGCGCCAGGAGCAGTGAGACGCATCTCGCGTGGTTCCTACCCGGGCTTCGCCGTTGCTCGACGGACCGGTCGCCGGACCCGGAGTCGGTTCGGTCCCGGTGACGGGACGAGCGAGATGACAAGCGCCCGCGCGGGTCGGGCACCCGTGCAGCAGGTAGTTTCGGCCTCGTGAGCACCGAGTACCGCCGTGATGGCGCTTCCGGCACCGGCCTGGCCACCGTCACCTGCGAGGGCACCGTCCTCGACGTCTGGTACCCGGCCCCGCAGCTGGCCGGGACGCAGGCCGCCGCCGAGGACCCGACCGCCTCCCTGGAGGCGCTGACCGGCAACGACGACGTCCGGGGCGTGAGCACCCGGGTGGTCCGGACCGAGATCGCCTCGCTGGCCGAACCGGCCGCCGACGCGGCCGATGTGTACCTGCGGCTGCACCTGCTCAGCCATCGGCTGATCGCCCCGCACCAGGCGAACCTGGAGGGCCAGTTCGGGCTGCTCGCGAACGTCGTCTGGACCAACCACGGTCCGTGCGCGGTGCCGGGATTCGAGCTGGTCCGCGCGAAGCTGCGCGCGCGCGGGCACGTCACCATCACCCACGTGGACAAGTTCCCGCGGATGGTCGACTACGTGCTGCCGACCGGGATCCGGATCGGTGACGCCGACCGTGTCCGGCTCGGCGCACACCTGGCCGAGGGCACCACCGTCATGCACGAGGGCTTCGTCAACTTCAACGCCGGCACCCTCGGCGCATCCATGGTCGAGGGCCGGATCTCGGCGGGAGTGGTCGTCGGTGACGGGTCCGACCTGGGCGGCAGCGCCTCGGTCATGGGCACGCTCTCCGGTGGCGGCAAGGAGGTCATCTCGATCGGGCGGCGCTGCCTGCTCGGCGCCAACGCCGGCATCGGGATCTCGCTCGGTGACGACTGCGTCGTCGAAGCCGGGCTCTACGTCACGGCCGGCACGAAGGTGACGCTGCCGGACGGCTCCACCGCCAGGGCTGCGACGTTCTCCGGCCAGAACGGGCTGCTGTTGCGGCGCAACTCCGTCACCGGCGCCGTCGAGGTGCTGCCCCGCACCGGCGACGGCATCGCCCTCAACTCCGCCCTGCACGCGAACTAGGACAGCCGTGACCACCTCTTCGCCCGTGCCCACCCCGGCGACGGGCGACACCGACGCGCCCGCGGCTCCCGCCCCGGACGGACTGCTCGGCCTGGAGGAGCTCCCGGAGGCGATCACGGCCTATCCCGGTGCGCCGGCCGTGCACCACGTCCAGGTCGTGCTGGACAAGCGGTTGCGGTCACTGTTGCGGCACGACCCGGGCACCCGTGCCGGCGTCGCCATCGAGGACCTGCACCAGATGCGGGTCTCGGTGCGCCGGATGCGGGCAGCGCTCAGGGCGGCCCGCACGCTGCTCGACGCGCAGTGGGCGGACGCGCTGCGCGCCGAGCTGGGCTGGCTCGGGCGGGCACTCGGTCCGGTCCGCGACCTCGACGTCATAATCGCCCGGCTGCGCGGCGAGATCGTCGAGCTCCCCGCCGCGGAACATCCGGCCGGCGACCGGTTGGTGGCCGACCTCGAGAGGGAGCGCGGACAGGCCCGGATCGCGATGACCGCGGCCCTGAACGACGGGCGGTACGCGGCGCTGCTGCGGCGGCTCGAGGCCGCCGTGCGCGAACCGCTGCCGGAGCCGCCGGAGTGCCTCGCCCGTCCGGAGCTGATCGACCTGGTGCGGGCCGAGGCGCGCAAGCTGGACAAGGCGGTCCGCCGCGCCGGCGAGGACCCACCGGACATGACCCTGCACGACCTGCGGATCCGCACGAAGCGGCTGCGCTACACCGGCGAGCTGGTCGAGCCGGCGATGCGCGACCGGAAGGGCCGCCGCACCAAGGAGGCCAAGCGGATCCGCACGACGCTCGCGGCCTCGGCCGGGTTGCAGGAAGTGCTCGGAGACCACCAGGACGCGTGCGTGGCCGAACTCCGGATCCGGCGTCTGCTCGACGACCTCGGCGACGCCCCGGACGCGCACGTCGTGTTCGTCGGCGGGCGGCTGGTCGAACGCGAGCGCGCCCGTGCCGAGGACCTGCGCCGGCAGTGGTGGGCGGCCTGGCAGACGCTCGACGAGCGGGCGGGCTCCCTGTAGCGGGGCCCGCCCCTTCTCACACCGCGCCGAGACGGTCCGCGGCCGTGTCGATCCGCTCGTCGGGGGCGGTCAGCGCGACCCGGACGTGCGACGAGCCGGCCGGACCGTAGAACTCGCCGGGCGCTACCAGGATCCCCCGCTCGGCCAGGCGCGCCACCGTGGCGCGGCCGTTCTCGCCCT
The DNA here is from genome assembly GCA_030451825.1 of Pseudonocardia sp. Taxonomy (GTDB): domain Bacteria; phylum Actinomycetota; class Actinomycetes; order Mycobacteriales; family Pseudonocardiaceae; genus Pseudonocardia. The sequence goes on from JAKDNL010000089.1 coordinate 11,580, forward strand.
CGGTGGCCCACAGGTAGAGCCCGGCCGCGGAGTGCTCGATCTTCAGGCCGAACGCCTCCAGCCCGGTGCGCAGCCGGGCGCGGCGCGCCTCGTAGCGGGCCGCCTGCACCGCGACGTGCGCGTCGTCGGACACGGCGGCCGCCAGCGCGGCCTGCACCGGCCGCGGAACGATCATCCCGGCGTGCTTGCGGACCTCCAGCAACGCGGCGACCAGGCCCGGGTCACCGGTCACGAACCCGGCGCGGTAGCCGGCCAGGTTCGACACCTTGGACAGCGAGTGCACGGCCAGCAGGCCGGTGTGGTCGCCGTCGCACACGTCCGGGTGCAGCACCGAGAGCGGCGCCGGATCCGCGGCCCCGGGCAGGCCGAGATAGCACTCGTCGGAGGCGACGACGGCGCCGCGCTCGCGCGCCCAGGTCACGACCTTGCGCAGGTGCTCGACCGGGAGCACCCGCCCGGTCGGGTTGGACGGCGAGTTCAGCCAGACCAGGCGCACCCGCCCCGGCCCGGCCGCGGTCAGGCCGTCGGACCGGATGTGGTCCAGCCCGGCCAGCCGCGCGCCGACCTCGTAGGTCGGGTAGGCGAGCTCCGGGATGACGACGCCGTCGCCGGGATCGAGGCCCAGCAGCGTCGGCAGCCACGCCACCATCTCCTTGGAGCCGATCGTCGGCAGCACCGCGACCGGGTCGACCCCGCGCACCCCGAACCGCCGTTCCAGGGAGGCCACGACGGCCTCCCGGAGCTCGGCCGGTCCGTGCGTGGTCGGGTACCCCGGCTCGGTCGAGGCGGGCCCGCACAGGGCCTCGCGCACGACGTCCGGGACCGGGTCGACCGGTGTGCCGACGGAGAGGTCCACCAGCCCGTCCGGGTGGGCGGTGGCCAGCTCGCGCGCGGCACCGAGAGAGTCCCAGGGGAAATCCGGGAGGGCTCTGCGGCTCACAGGGCGGGCCGGCTCACTCGTCGTGCGACTGCGGGGGCAGGCTGGCGGCCGGCTCCACGTCCTTGTCGACCTTGCCGACCTTCGACGCGCCACCGGGCGAGCCCAGCTCGTCGAAGAAGTCGACGTTGGCCTTCGTGTAGGCGGCCCACTGCTCGGGGACGTCGTCCTCGTAGTAGATGGCCTCGACCGGGCAGACCGGCTCGCACGCGCCGCAGTCCACGCACTCGTCGGGGTGGATGTAGAGCATCCGCCCGCCCTCGTAGATGCAGTCCACCGGGCATTCCTCGATGCACGCCTTGTCGAGCAGGTCGACGCAGGGCTCGGCGATCACGTAGGTCACTTCGGTGGTCCTCCACTCGGGTTGCGGACACCCCGGGAACGTGTGGTGGTGAGGTGTCCGGTCAACTACGACTACCCGCAGGTTAACCCGCGTACCCGGCGGGGCAGGAGAGAGGTGTACCTGAAGTTGGTCTCGACACATCGGTTCGACGAGCGGCTCGCGGCCCTGGTGGGACAGCGTGTCTCGCTGCGGCGCCGGATCCGCGACGACGACGGCCCCGGCCCCCGGTTCACCGACGCGGTCGGCGACCTCGCCGACGGCGGCGACGGAACGTTCGTCGTGCACGCCCGGTCCGGCCCGGTCCGGGTGCGCGCCGCCGACGTGGTCGCCCTCCGCGCGGTGCCGCCGGCTCGGCCCCGACGGCCCTCCTGGGCCGCGGTGAGCCGCCTGGAGCAGCTCTGCGCCGATGCCTGGCCGCCGGTCGTGCGCCGCGATCTGGGCGGATGGCGCCTGCGCGCGGCGGACGGGTTCACCCACCGGGCGAACTCGGCGCTGGCCGCCGCCGATCCGGGGACACCGGTGTCGGAGGCACTGGCCGCGGTGCGCGCGTTCGCCGCGGAGCACCGGATCCCGCCGGTCGTCGCGACCCCGGAGGGATCGCCGTGGTCGCACCGGGTGCAGGAGCTGGGTTGGGAGCTCGAGGCCGGCCGTCCGGCGGGCTCCGAGCTGGCCACGCTGGTCGCCGACCTCGAGGTGCTCGCGCGGACCGGTCCCGCCGACGGCCCGGAGGTCACGTTCGACGCCGCGCCGGCGATGGCGTGGTGGGGCCTGTTCGGCGAGGGCCCCGACGATCCGGATGCGGCGACGCGGGAACGGGTGCTGGTCCCCGGGCCGGACGGGCCGGAGTCCGGGTTCGGGCTGGCCCGCCGCGCCGGCCCGGGGATCGATCGGGTCCTCGGCGCGGTGCGCGCGACCGTCGTCGAGGATCACGTGTACCTGTCCCGGCTGCACACCGACCCGTCGGCGCGGCGCACCGGCGTCGCGGCCCGGCTGACCGCGGACGCCGCGGCGTGGGGCCGGCAGCGCGGGGCGCGGTTCGCCGTCCTGCAGGTCGCCCTGCGCAACGAGGCGGCCCGCGCGCTGTACGCCCGGCTGGGCGCCACCGAGCACCACCGTTACCACTACCTGGTCCCGGGCCCGGACGCGTCGGCCTGAACGGGCGCCGGTCAGGGCTGCGCGAGCCCCTGGCGGGTCAACCAGCGACGCCCCGCCGTCGCGGAGCGCTTGAGCCCGGACCACTCCCCCAGGTACTTGCCCAGCACCCCGACGACGGGCAACAGGCCGAGCCACTCGTGGTAGAAGCGGCCGTGCGGACGCTTGTCCAGCTCGTCCTCGACCGACCACAGCGCCCGGCCCAGCCGCCACACCGCGGACCCGACCCGGCGCAGCGTCGTCCCGGCACCGCGCCCGCCGTCGTCCAGGTCGCCGGTGAGCTCCGCCGCCGTCGCGTCGGCGGCGGCGTCATCCTCGGGACTCAGGTCCTGCGTCGGAGCGATGTCGCGCCGGAACAGCACCGAGGCCAGCAGCGAGACGAGCCGGTTCTCCCCGCGGACGCCGTGCTCGCCGGCCACGGCGACCAGCAGCAGTCCCTGCCCGGCCGCGCCCACCGCGGCGGACACCGGCAACGTGCGGGCCAGCGCGCCGCCCAGCCCGGGGATGGCGGCGATCAGCGTGGTGAAGCGCCCGACCCGGTAGACCCACCAGTGCTCGCGCTGCGCGACGTCCATCGCCGCCCAGGCCGACGTACCCGGGACCTGCACCGACGCCAGCGCGTCGAGGATCTTGTCCGAGAGCGTCCGCTCCTCCGGCTCGACCTCGGCACCGGCCGCGGCGTCCGGTCCGACCCGCGAGCGCAGCCCGAACGGGTCGGTCTCGCGCAGCCCGTCCAGCACCGGGCGGGTGGCCCGCACGAACGGGCGCAGGACGGTGACGATCGCGTCGTCGCTGATCGGCGCGGACCGGGGGGTCTCGGTCACGATCGGGCCTTTCCGGTGGTCCTCCCGTGCCCGGTACCGGCGCCGGGGCGTTCCCGGGCAGCGTCCTCGGCCAGGCGGGCGACCGCCCGCCGGAAGCAGAACAGGCCGACGACGACGCCGGTGAGCAGCAACAGGAGCGTCTGCCAGGTCAGCGGCAGCAGCATGTCCCCGCCCGGCCCGAAGGCACCGACGACGGCCGTGGTCAGGAACCAGATCAGGATCGGCGCGGCGGCACCACCGGAGCTCGGCAGCTCCTCGACCGTGGCGCGGACGAGCCACGGCAACGACAGCAGGATCATCAGGGTCCCCGCCGGGACCGGTACCGGGCCGATGTAGAGCGACTGGAACATCAGCTCCAGCACCGCCAGCAGGACCGAGATCATCAGCAGCGCCAGCAGCATCGGTATGCGGCTCACGGGGCGATCCCCTCGAACAGGTCGGCCTCGGCGCGGCCCGGGTCCGCCCCGGCGAGCACGAACTCCTCGACCCCGATCAGCGGCTGGGCCACCTCGTTGCTCATCGCGTAGGCGACGAACCCGGGATCGGCAGGGTCGGCCCAGACCGAGATCTGGGTGGCGTGCGCCCGCATCGCGGCGATCCGCGCGGCGCGCTGCGCGGAGACGTCGATCCGGGTGCTGACCTCGGCGTCGGTGACGCTGGGCAACGCGTCCGGGCCGGGCTCGGTGAACGGCAGCCCGGTCCGGCCGACGAGACCGGCGATCCCGGCGTCGAGCTCGGATCGGGACCGGACCGCGTAGTAGAGCTTCGCGACGACGTCCGGCCGGGCCGCGGCGGCGGCAGCGGCGATCTCGTGTGCGCGCACGTGGTCCGGGTGGCCGTACCCGCCGTCGTCGGCGTAGGAGACCAGTACCTGCGGGCGCAACTCGTCGACGATCTCCAACAGCTGCGCGAGCTGGGCTCCGAACGGTTCCGGCGCGGCGAACGCGCGCGGGTGCAGCTGCGGGGGCAACGCGGCGCGGGTGCCGTGCCCGGCCAGCACCATCCCGCTGTCGCGCCACCGGCCGGTGCCGCCCAGGAAGCGGTGGCGCGGCGATCCGAGCGCCTCGAGTGCCACCGCCAGCTCGCCGATGCGGTAGCCGCCCAGCTGGTCGGCGCCGCCGGGGGCGAGCCCGGCCAGCTCCGGCGGGATCACCTCGCCCTCCTCGCCGAGTGTGGCGGTCACGACCGTGACGTCGGTTCCCGGGTCGGCCGCGTAGCGCGCGATCGTGCCGCCGGTGGTGAGCGTCTCGTCGTCCGGGTGGGCATGGACGAACAGCAGTCGTCGGTCGGCAGGCACGGCCGGAGCCTACGAGGTGATCGGCACCGCGTCGGTCCGGGGAGGTGCGTGCGCCGCCGGCCCGCAACGAGCGTGACATTCGTAGCGCCTGACGCCACGAGCGTCACATTCGTTGCTCAGATCGGCGGCGGAACGGGGACCAGGGCGCCGGTCAGGGGCACCGACGGGACGGCGGTGGAGGCCAGGCCGGCGGGCGGGACGTCGGCGCGCACCAGGAGATCACCCAGCGCGGCGATCATCGCGCCGTTGTCGGTGCACAGCCGTGGAGTGGGTACCCGGAGCGTGATCCCGGCGTCCAGGCAGGCCGCCTCCATGCCGTCGCGCAGGGCGCGGTTCGCCGCGACCCCGCCGACCATCAGCAGCGTGTCGGCGCCCTGGTCACGGCACGCGCGGACGGCCTTGCGCACCAGCACGTCGACCACCGCCTGCTGGAACGACGCGGCCACATCGGGCACGGCGACCGCGCGGCCGGCGTCCTGGCACGCCTCCACGTGACGGGCCACGGCGGTCTTGAGACCGGAGAACGAGAAGCCGAACGGGGCGTCGCGCGGGCCGGTCATCGGGCGCGGGAACGCGACGGCGTGCGGGTCGCCGTCGAGCGCGGCCGTCGAGATCGCGGGACCGCCCGGGTAGGGCAGGCCGAGCAGGCGGGCGACCTTGTCGAAGGCCTCACCGGCCGCGTCGTCGACGGTGTCGCCCAGATGCACGACCGGGTCGAGGGCCAGGTCGCCGACCGAGAGCAGCGACGTGTGCCCCCCGGAGACGATCAGCGCCACGCAGCGCCCCGGCAGCGGCCCGTGCTCCAGGACGTCGACGGCGGCGTGCCCGGCCAGGTGGTGCACGCCGTGCAGCGGCACCCCGAGCGCGGTCGCGTACGCCTTGGCCGCGGCCACCCCGACGTGCAGCGCCGGGGACAGGCCGGGCCCGGCCGTCACCGCGACCGCATCGACGTCCGACAGCGACACCCCGGCCCGCTCGACGGCCATCCGCACCATCGGCACGACGGCGCTGACGTGCGCCCGCGCGGCGACCTCCGGCACGACCCCGCCGAAGCGGGCGTGCTCGTCCGCGCTGGAGGCGAGCCCGTCCCCGAGCAGCACCCCGTCGGCGACGAGCCCGGCCCCGGTCTCGTCGCAGGACGTCTCGATCCCCAGCACCAGCGACACGCA
>JAKDNL010000090.1 GCA_030451825.1 Pseudonocardia sp.
GGAAGGCGACCAAGTCCATCGCGCAGTTCAAGCTGCGCGAGGGCATGCCGATCGGTGCGAAGGTGACCCTGCGCAACGACCGGATGTGGGAGTTCCTGGACCGGCTGCTGACGATCGCGCTGCCGCGTATCCGCGACTTCCGCGGGCTGTCCGGCAACCAGTTCGACGGCCGTGGCAACTACACGTTCGGCGTCAGCGACCAGTCGATGTTCCACGAGATCGATCCGGACAACATCGACCGGCCGCGCGGCATGGACATCACCGTCGTGACGACCGCGACCACGAACGCCGAGGGCCGGGCGCTGCTGCGTCACCTGGGCTTCCCCTTCAAGGAGAGCTGAGCACGATGGCGAAGAAGGCGCTGGTCAACAAGGCGAACAAGAAGCCGAAGTTCGCCGTGCGGGGTTACACCCGCTGCCAGAAGTGCGGGCGTCCGCGCGCGGTGTTCCGCAAGTTCGGGCTGTGCCGCGTGTGCCTGCGCGACATGGCGCACGCCGGCGAGCTGCCGGGCGTGAGCAAGTCCAGCTGGTGACATTCCCACCGGCCATTTCTATCGCCACAGGCCCGCGTCGGTGACGAGCGCTCACGCGCCCGGCGCCCCGGGAACCACGGCGGGAAAGAGACACACATCATGACGATGACCGATCCGATCGCAGACATGTTGACGCGTCTGCGGAACGCGAACTCGGCCTACCACGACCGCGTGGTGATGCCGCACTCGAAGCTGAAGGTCGCGATCAGCGAGATCCTTCAGAAGCAGGGTTACATCGCCTCGCACCACACCGAGGACGCCGAGGTCGGCACCTCCCTGGTCGTGGAGCTGAAGTACGGCCGCAACCGGGAGCGCAGCATCGCCGGCGTGCGTCGGGTCTCCAAGCCCGGCCTGCGCGTCTACGCGAAGTCGACGAACCTGCCGCGGGTCCTCGGGGGCCTCGGCGTGGCGATCATCTCGACGTCCAGCGGTCTGATGACCGACCAGCAGGCCTACCGGAGTGGCGTGGGTGGGGAAGTCCTCGCCTACGTCTGGTGAGAAGGGAGAACTGACGATGTCCCGCATCGGAAAGCTGCCCATCACCGTCCCGTCCGGAGTCGACCTCACGATCGACGGCCGCACGGTCACCGTGAAGGGCCCCAAGGGCACCCTGTCGCACACCGTCATCGAGCCGATCACGGTCGAGCGCGACGACGACGGCACGGTGCTGGTCAAGCGTCCCGACGAGGAGCGTGAGACGAGGGCCTACCATGGCCTGTCCCGCTCGCTGGTCAACAACATCGTGGTCGGCGTCAGCGCCGGCTACGAGAAGAAGCTCGAGATCCACGGCGTCGGCTACCGGGTCCAGCTCAAGGGGCAGAACCTCGAGTTCGCCCTGGGCTACAGCCACCCGGTCGTCATCGAGCCGCCGGAGGGCGTGACGTTCACCGTCGAGTCGCCGACGCGATTCTCGGTCGCCGGGATCGACAAGCAGCTGGTCGGCGAGACCGCTGCGAACATCCGCAAGCTGCGTCGCCCGGACCCGTACAAGGGTAAGGGCGTGCGGTACGCCGGCGAGCAGATCCGCCGCAAGGTCGGAAAGACGGGTAAGTGATGGCCGAGACGAACAGCACGGTCTCCGGCGCCGCCCGGCGGCGGATGGCCTCTCAGGTGTCGCGCAAGCGTCGCGACTCGCGAACCCGCCGGCACGTCCGGCTGCGCAAGAAGATCTCCGGTACGCCGGACCGTCCGCGCCTGTCGGTGAACCGCAGCTCCCGGCACATCACCGTGCAGCTCATCGACGACCTGGCCGGCCACACGCTGGCGCAGGCCTCGAGCCTGGACGTCGACGTCCGCGCCGTGGACGGCGACAAGAAGGCCAAGGCGTCGAAGGTCGGGGAGCTCATCGCCTCCCGTGCCAAGGCGGCCGGCGTCAGCACGGTCGTGTTCGACCGGGGCGGCCTGGCCTACCACGGCCGGGTCGCCGCGCTGGCGGACGCCGCCCGCGAGGGGGGCCTGGAGTTCTGATGAACGACATGCGTATCAACCGGACGACCTGCTCGCAGGGTCGGACCGTTCAAACTGAAGGGAACGTCTGATGCCGGGACGTGCACGGCGCGACGGCGGCGGAGGCCCCGGAGGCCCCAGCAACGACAACCGCAACAGCAACAGCCGGGACCGCCAGGGCGGTGGCCGTGGCGGGGCCCAGGACAAGACCCCCTACATCGAGCGGCTGGTCACGATCAACCGCGTGTCCAAGGTCGTCAAGGGTGGTCGTCGCTTCAGCTTCACCGCCCTGATGATCGTGGGCGACGGCGACGGCCTGGTCGGCGTCGGCTATGGCAAGGCCAAGGAGGTGCCCGCGGCGATCGCCAAGGGTGTCGAGGAGGCCAAGAAGAGCTTCTTCCGCGTCCCGCTCATCGGGGGCACGATCGTGCACCGGGTGCAGGGCGAGGCGGCGGCGGGCGTGGTCATGCTGCGCCCGGCCAGCCCCGGTACCGGTGTCATCGCCGGTGGTCCGGTGCGTGCCGTGCTGGAGTGCGCGGGGATCTCCGACATCCTGTCGAAGTCGCTGGGCAGCGACAACGCGATCAACGTCGTGCACGCCACGCTGGCAGCGCTGCGCGCGATCCAGCGTCCGGAGGAGGTGGCCGCACGTCGTGGCCTGCCGCTCGAGGACGTCGCCCCGGTCAGCATGATGCGGGCGCGTGCCGCCGCGGCCGAGGCAGCGAGGGTCTGAGCATCATGGCGACTCTCAAGATCACCCAGACGAAGAGCCGGATCGGCTGCAAGCAGAACCAGCGCGACACGTTGCGCTCGCTCGGCCTGCGCAAGATCCGTCAGTCGGTGGAGCGCCCGGACGACCCGCAGGTCCGCGGGATGGTCCACACCGTGCGTCACCTCGTTACCGTGGAGGAGGTCGGTTCCGCATGAGCAGCGAGAACGAGTCGACTCCCGGCGTCATCAAGCTGCACGACCTGCGTCCGGCCCCGGGCTCGAAGAAGGCCCGGACCCGTGTCGGACGTGGCGAGGGCAGCAAGGGTAAGACCGCCGGGCGAGGCACCAAGGGTACGAAGGCCCGCAAGACCGTGTCGCCGCGCTTCGAGGGTGGGCAGATGCCGCTGCACATGCGGCTGCCCAAGCTCAAGGGCTTCAAGAACCGGTTCCGGGTCGAGTACCAGGTCGTCAACATCGGCGACCTGGCCCAGCTGTTCCCGAACGGCGGCGAGATCGGCCCGGCCGAGCTGGTCGCCGCCGGCGCGGTCCGCCGCAACGAGCTGGTGAAGGTACTGGGGGAGGGTGAGCTCGAGGGCGTCACCCTGACCGTCAGCGCGCACAAGTTCTCCGCGTCCGCGCGCGAGAAGATCTCGGCAGCCGGCGGGTCCGTCTCCGAGCTGTAGTACACCGGCGTGCGGACCCGCGGTCCGCGCGCTGCGCTCGGCGCCGTCCCCGGAACGCCCACCGACCCCGGTCGGGCGGGCCCGTGGGCGGCGCCGAACTGCTGTGTGGCCGCTGTTAGAGTCGGCGCACGGGGTTTCCGGTCCCCGCCGCCGTGACGGGTGGCGAGTTGTGGCCGGTCACCGGCCCCGCGCCGCCTCGAGGCGGCCGGGACTCCTGTCCCACCATCCGGCCGGGCCGTCCGGGCCCGGAGGAGGCGGCGTCGGGCCGCCGATGTCGTAGGAGGATCACCGAGTGCTCAGCGCGTTCCGGTCGGCCCTGACCACTCCGGATCTCCGCAAGAAGATCCTCTTCACCCTGGGTATCGTGGCCATCTACCGGCTGGGTGCCAACATCCCCTCGCCGGGCGTGTCCTACGTGAACGTCCAGGAGTGCGTGCGCCAGGTAGAGGGCGGCGAGAACTCCAGCGTCTACTCGCTGATCAACCTGTTCTCCGGCGGAGCACTGCTCCAGCTCTCGATCCTGGCGCTGGGCATCATGCCCTACATCACGGCGAGCATCATCGTGCAGCTGCTGCAGGTGGTGATCCCGCGGTTCGAGCAGTTGAAGAAGGAAGGCCAGTCCGGCCAGGCCAAGCTGACGCAGTACACGCGCTACCTGACGATCGGTATCGCGATCCTGCAGTCCACCGGCTTCGTGGCCCTGGCCGAACGGGGTCAGCTGTTCGGCAACTGCTCGTTGCCGGTGATCCCGGACGGAAGCATCTTCACGCTCAGCGTCATCGTGGTCGTGATGACCGCGGGCACCACCGTGGTGATGTGGCTCGGCGAGCAGGTCACCGAGCGCGGCGTCGGCAACGGCATGTCGTTGCTGATCTTCGCCTCGATCGCGCACCGGATCCCGGCCGAGGGCAAGCAGATCCTGGACAATGCGGGTGGGCTGGTCTTCGCCGGCGTCTGCCTGTTCGGTCTGGCCATCATCGCCAGCGTCGTGTTCGTGGAGCAGGGCCAGCGGCGGATCCCCGTGCAGTACGCCAAGCGCATGGTCGGTCGCCGGATGTACGGGGGCACCTCGACCTACCTGCCGCTGAAGGTGAACCAGGCCGGCGTCATCCCGGTGATCTTCGGTTCCTCGCTGCTGTACCTGCCCAACCTGGCGGCCCGGCTGCTCGGGAACGACGGTGGATGGTTCCAGCAGTTCGTGCAGACCTATCTGGTCGATCAGTCGAACTGGCTGCACATTCTGCTGTATGTCGGGCTGATCATCTTCTTCACGTACTTCTACGTCGGGATCACGTTCAACCCGGACGAGCGCGCCGAGGACATGAAGAAGTACGGCGGCTTCATCCCGGGCATCCGGCCCGGCCGGCCGACCGCCGAGTACCTGAACTTCGTGCTCAGCCGCATCACGCTGCCGGGGTCGCTGTACCTGGGCATCATCGCGGTGCTGCCGAACTTCTTCCTCGGCATCACCGGCAGCGGTCAGAACCAGAACTTCCCGTTCGGCGGTACCGCGGTTCTGATCATGGTCACGGTGGGCCTGGACACGCTGAAGCAGATCGAGAGCCAGCTCATGCAGCGGAACTACGAGGGTTTCCTGCGTTAGGCTCGTCGGGCGAGGCCGTTCCCCGCGATCGTCGGCGGGGGCTGATGCCCGCCCGCCGCGACGTCGTCGGAGTGCGTGAGAGCAGTTGGTCCCAGCCGGCGTCGGAGCCGGCGTGAGGAAAGAGCAGGGGAGGTCGGGTTCGCGTGCGACTCGTTCTGGTTGGACCGCCCGGTGCCGGCAAGGGCACCCAGGCGGCGCAGATGGCCAAGCGTCTGGATGTCCCGCACATTTCGACCGGCGACCTGTTCCGGGCGAACCTGAAGGGCGAGACCGAGCTCGGTCTCGAGGCGAAGCGGTATATGGACGCCGGGAACCTGGTTCCGGACGAGGTGACCGTCGCGATGGTGCGCGACCGCCTCGGCGACGCCGACACGTCGACGGGCTTCATCCTGGATGGTTTCCCGCGCACCACCTCGCAGGCGGAGTCGCTGGCCCAGATCCTGAAGGACAAGGGCCTGGCCCTCGACGCCGTCGTCGAGTTCGAGGTCGATGACGAGGTCGTGGTGCAGCGCCTGCTCGGGCGTGGCCGCAGCGACGACAACGAGGACGTCATCCGCAACCGCCAGCAGGTCTACCGGGACGAGACGTCCCCGCTGCTGCGGTACTACTCGGACCGGCTCGTCAAGGTCGACGCCGTCGGTGACGTCGACGAGATCACCGAGCGGGTGTTCACCGCGTTGGACAACCGCGGGTCCTGACGAAGGAGAGCGGCGAAGTGAACTCCGGCCGGGGAGGTATCCGCGGCGCCATCGCGCGCTACCGCGGACGCGACATCGAACTGAAGACGCCGGGCCAGCTGCAGGCGATGCGCTCGGCCGGTGCGCTGGTCGCGTCGACGCTGGCCGCGGTCGTCGAGCAGACGAAGCCCGGTGTGAGCACGGCGGAGCTGGACGCCGTGGCCGAGCAGACGATCCGCGCGGCCGGTGCGGTGCCGTCGTTCCTCGGCTATCACGGGTTCCCCGGCAGCATCTGTGCGTCGGTGAACGAGCAGATCGTGCACGGGATCCCGTCGCCGTCGCAGGTCCTCTCCGACGGGGACCTGATCTCCGTGGACTGCGGGGCGATCCTGGAGGGGTGGCACGGTGACGCGGCGGTGACGATCGCCGTCGGGAACGTTGCCGCGGCCGACCTGGCGTTGTCCGAGGCGTGCCGGGGCGCGCTGACCGCGGGGATCGCCGCGGTCCGCCCGGGTGCCCGGCTGACCGACGTCTCCTACGCCGTCCAGGAGGCCTGCCGCGAGGCCGCCGGCCGGGACCGGGCGGACTACGGGATCGTCGCCGAGTACGGCGGGCACGGCATCGGGACCTCGATGCACATGGACCCGTTCCTGCCCAACCACGGCGATGCCGGCCACGGGCCGAAGCTGCGTCCCGGGATGGCGCTGGCCGTGGAGCCGATGCTCACGGCCGGTGACCCGGAGACCGTCGAGCTGGAGGACGGCTGGACGGTGGTCACCGCCTCCGGCGGGCGTGCGGTGCACTGGGAGCACACGGTTGCGGTGACCGAGGACGGGCCGTGGCTGCTGACCGTCCCGGCCGATCAGGACGCCGTCGTCGGTTCTTGATCGGTCACCCCGCCTCAGGGGGAGGACAGGGATCACATCGGGACGGCATCGGGGTCGTCGCTGCACTAGGTTCTGCGCATGGGCGAAGAGGCCGGGCAGTCGCCACCGAGCGAGGCGCAGGCGGAACGAGAATCAACACCGAGCGAAGCGCAGGCGGAGCGAGAATCGACACCGGGACGCACGACGTCGGTCGGTGTACCGAAGGAGTCGGCGGAGGGTGAGCGCCGGGTGGCGCTCGTCCCGAAGGTCATCGAGAAGTTGCGTGGTCGCGGTGCGGAGATCGTCGTGGAGTCCGGCGCCGGGCTCGAGGCACTGATCCCGGACACGGCGTTCACCGACGCCGGCGCGACGATCGGGGACCCCTGGCCGTGCGACGTCGTGGTCAAGGTGACGCCGCCGACGAGGGAGGAGATCGGCCGGCTCGGCCGCGACTCCATGTTGATCGGTTTCCTGGCCCCGCTGACCTCGCCGGAGACCATCGAGGCATTGCGGTCGGCGGGTGTGCGCGCGTTCGCGATGGAATCCATCCCGCGGATCTCCCGGGCACAGGGCATGGACGCGCTCAGCTCGCAGGGCAACGTCTCCGGGTACAAGGCCGTGCTTCTGGCAGCCGAGCAGTCGACCCGCTTCTTCCCGATGCTCACCACCGCGGCCGGCACCGTGAAGCCGGCGAAGGCGCTGGTGCTCGGCGTCGGCGTTGCCGGGCTGCAGGCACTGGCCACGGCCAAGCGTCTCGGCGCCCGCACCACCGGTTACGACGTGCGCCCCGAGGTCGCCGACCAGGTCAAGTCGCTCGGCGCGCAGTGGCTGGACCTGGGCATCGACGCGGCCGGTGAGGGCGGCTACGCCCGCGAGCTCTCCGAGGACGAGCGGGCCCAGCAGCAGCGCAAGCTCGAGGAGGCCATCACCGGCTTCGACGTGGTGATCACGACGGCGCTTGTGCCGGGGCGCACCGCCCCGCGGCTGGTCAGTGCGAAGGCCGTGGAGGGCATGCGGCCGGGCAGCGTGATCGTCGACCTGGCCGGCGAGACGGGCGGCAACTGCGAGCTCACCGAGCCCGGCAAGATCGTGGTCTCGCACGACGTCACGATCGCCTCGCCGCTGAACCTGCCGGCCACGATGCCGGAGCACGCCTCCGAGCTCTACGCCCGCAACGTCACGTCGCTACTGGAGCTGATGCTCTCCGACGGCGTGCTGGAACCGGACTTCGACGACGAGGTGCTGGCCAAGAGCTGCGTCACGCGCGAGGCCGGCGAGAACACCGCTGCGAAGGAGGAGAGCTGATGGAATCGGGCAGCCTGCTGGCGAACATCGCGATCCTGGTACTCGCCGGGTTCGTCGGGTTCGCCGTCATCTCGAAGGTGCCGAACACGCTGCACACGCCGCTGATGTCGGGCACGAACGCGATCCACGGGATCGTCGTGCTGGGCGGCATCATCGTGCTCGGTGAGCTACAGAACCCCTCGGTCCTGGAGTCGATCCTGCTCACGGTCGCGATCGCGTTCGGGACGATCAACGTGATCGGCGGCTTCCTGGTCACCGACCGGATGCTGGGCATGTTCAAGGCGAAGCCGGAGAAGAAGGCCGTCGAGGCGGACCCGTCCTCGAACGGCGCGGCAGTGAAGGACGGCAGCTGATGGACGTCGCGGTCCCGATCCTCTACATCGTCGCGTTCGGCCTGTTCATCTACGGCCTGTCCGGGCTGACCGGACCGCGCACGGCTGTGCGCGGCAACATCATCGCGGCGGTCGGCATGGCGATCGCGATGATCACCGCGCTGCTCACCGTGCACCACAACTGGATCCTGATCATCGTCGGGCTCGTGGTCGGTACGGCGCTGGGCGTCCCGTCCGCGCGGCAGGTCAAGATGACTCAGATGCCGCAGATGGTGGCGCTGTTCAACGGCGTCGGCGGCGGTGCGGTCGCGCTGATCGCCTGGTCGGAGTTCCTGTCCTCGAGCGGGTTCACCGGCCGTCCGGCCGCGTTCATCATCGCGTCGCTGTTCTCGGCGATCATCGGCTCGATCTCGTTCTGGGGCTCGCTGATCGCGTTCGGCAAGCTGCAGGAGATCGTGTCCTCCTCGCCGATCGGCCTCGGCAGGGCCCAGCAGGCGGTCAACGCCGTGCTGCTGGTCGGTGCGATCGTCTGCGCGGTGATCGCCGGCATGGGCGGTGCCTCGACCCTGTGGATCATCGGCTTGCTGGTGCTGGCCGGGGTGCTCGGGGTGATGATCGTGCTGCCGATCGGCGGCGCGGACATGCCGGTGGTCATCTCGCTGCTGAACGCGATGACCGGGCTCGCGGCGGCCGCGGCCGGGCTCGCGCTGAGCAACACGGCGATGATCGTCGCCGGCATGATCGTCGGCGCGTCCGGCTCGATCCTGACCAACCAGATGGCCAAGGCCATGAACCGCACGATCCCGGCCATCGTGGCCGGTGGGTTCGGTGGCGCGTCCGTCGCGGCCGCGGACGACGACCCGGACAAGACCGTGCGGTCCACCTCCGCCGCGGACGCCGCGATCCAGATGGCCTATGCCGAGAAGGTGATCGTGGTCCCGGGCTACGGGCTGGCCGTTGCGCAGGCCCAGCACGCGATCAAGGAGATGGCCAAGCTGCTGGAGGCCAAGGGCGTCGAGGTCACCTACGCGATCCACCCGGTTGCCGGCCGGATGCCCGGGCACATGAACGTCCTGCTGGCCGAGGCCGACGTCTCCTACGATGCGCTCAAGGAGATGGACGACATCAACGACGAGTTCGCCCGCACCGAGGTGACGCTCGTGATCGGCGCGAACGACGTCACGAACCCGGCGGCGCGCAGCGACCCGTCCAGCCCGATCTACGGGATGCCGATCCTGAACGTGGACCAGAGCCACAACGTCATCGTGCTCAAGCGTTCGATGAGCTCCGGCTTCGCCGGCATCGAGAACCCGCTGTTCTTCCTGGACAACACGTCGATGCTGTTCGGCGACGCGAAGTCATCGGTCACCGACGTCACCGAGGAGCTCAAGGCGCTCTGACGGTCGTGCGCGGTTATCGCTGCCCCGGCAGCGATAACCGCACACGGGGGGTTCAGGTGGAGTGGGGCGAATGGGGTGCAGATCCGGCCGGGACTGCCCTTCCGCGGGCAACGCGCACGGCTCGTTCGTGGCAGCGCCGTCTCACCCCTGCGGTCCCGCCATCGGCGCTTTCCATGGTCAACGGGGCACGTGATGTCCCATGTGTCGGTCGCTCCCGGGCGAACCTCCCTCACGTCGGCCAGGACCGAGCTGCCGGGCTGCGCGTCGGTGCCGGGCCCGGTCGTCGGAGCCACCACCCGCAGCCACCCGCAGCCACGTCAGGGGCAGCAAGCGCCGGCGCGTAGGCCGCCGCCGCGCGCATCCGGATCCCTTGGACCGCCATCCGCTTAGCATCGAGGGGGTACGGCCGCTCGTCGCCGTGCGGGTGCTCTACCCCACCTGCAGTGGTCCACGCAACATCCGTACACTGGTCATTCGGCGCGCCTCGTGGCGCCGGTTCCGTCGTGCCATTCGCACCCCAGGGTCCGTCGTTTCGTCGCTCGCCGGGGTGTGGGCTGTGCCGGGTTCCTCCGGGACGGTCCCGCGGGTGTCCGGTCGACGCGGGCACGTCGCCGTGTCGCGGGTGGTGCCGCACAACATCCAGCACGACCGTAGAACACACACCGAACCTGTCACGGATAGCGGAGGACATGGCCAAGAAGGACGGGGCGATCGAGGTCGAGGGCCGGGTCGTCGAACCCCTGCCGAACGCGATGTTTCGCGTGGAGCTGGAGAACGGGCACCGGGTCCTCGCCCACATCAGCGGGAAGATGCGGCAGCACTACATCCGGATCCTCCCCGAGGACCGGGTGGTGGTCGAGCTGTCGCCCTACGACCTGAGCCGCGGCCGCATCGTCTACCGCTACAAGTAAGGACCGTGGGGCAGGCTCGCACGACCGCCAGCCGAGATACGCAGAAACCGAGGCAGAAGACGTGAAGGTCAAGCCCAGCGTCAAGAAGATCTGCGACAAGTGCCAGGTGATCCGCCGCAACGGCCGGGTCATCGTGATCTGCTCGAACCTGCGGCACAAGCAGCGCCAGGGCTGAGCAGCTCGCTCGTCGCGATCGTCTGATCGCAGCAACACAGAGGAACTCGGTGCACCTGCCGGGCCACACGGGCCCGGTACACACCCCCGGAACCAGGCCGGGGCCCGGAGCAGCACGCGGCATCCGGGACGGGCATCGAGCAGACCTGGCCGGAAGCACAGCAGAAGGAGAACCTGCCGCATGGCACGAGTTGCCGGCGTCGACCTCCCCCGCGACAAGCGGATGGAGATCGCGCTCACCTACATCTTCGGGGTCGGGCGTACCCGCTCGAAGCAGATCCTCGAGGGCACCGCGATCAGTCCGGACCTGCGGTCCAAGGACCTGACCGACGAGGACGTCACCACGCTCCGCGAGTACATCGAGGAGCACCTGCGGGTCGAGGGTGACCTGCGCCGCGAGGTGCAGGCCGACATCCGCCGCAAGATCGAGATCGGGTCCTACCAGGGCATCCGACACCGCCGCGGACTGCCGGTGCGCGGCCAGCGGACCAAGACCAACGCCCGCGGGCGCAAGGGTCCGAAGAAGACCGTCGCCGGCAAGAAGAAGGCAGGTAAGAAGTAATGCCGCCCCGTACACGCCAGGGCGGTGCCGGAACCAAGAAGGTCCGCCGCCGCGAGAAGAAGAACGTCGCGCACGGTCACGCGCACATCAAGTCGACGTTCAACAACACGATCGTGACGATCACCGACCCGACCGGCGCCGTGATCTGCTGGGCCTCGTCCGGCCACGTGGGCCTGAAGGGCTCGCGCAAGTCGACGCCGTTCGCCGCCCAGCTGGCCGCGGAGAACGCCGCCCGCAAGGCCGCCGAGCACGGCATGAAGAAGGTCGACGTGTTCGTGAAGGGCCCCGGTTCCGGCCGGGAGACCGCGATCCGTTCGCTGCAGGCCGCCGGCCTCGAGGTCGGCACCATCAACGACGTCACCCCGCAGCCGCACAACGGCTGCCGCCCGCCCAAGCGGCGCCGGGTCTAGGGGAGGGAGCAGAAGACATGGCTCGTTACACAGGCCCCATGACCCGCAAGTCCCGCCGGCTGAAGGTCGACCTCGTCGGCGGCGACCAGGCGTTCGAGCGTCGTCCCTACCCGCCCGGCCAGCACGGCCGGATCCGGATCAAGGAGACGGAGTACCTGCTCCAGCTGCAGGAGAAGCAGAAGGCCCGCTTCGGCTACGGCATCCAGGAGCGCCAGATGCGCACCTACTACGAGGAGGCGCACCGGCGGGAGGGCAAGACCGGCGACGAGCTGCTCCAGCTCCTCGAGTCGCGCCTGGACAACGTCGTGTACCGGGCCGGCCTGGCCCGTACCCGGCGGATGGCCCGTCAGCTCGTGAACCACGGCCACTTCCTGGTCAACGGGAAGAAGGTGGACATCCCCAGCTTCCGCGTCTCGCGCTACGACGTCATCGACGTCAAGGAGAAGTCGCGGAACACGGACCCGTTCGTGATCGCCAAGGAGCTCTTCGGCGACCGTCCGGTCCCGGGCTGGCTGCAGGTCGTCCCGTCGAGCCTGCGGGTGCTGGTCCACCAGCTGCCCGAGCGGGCGCAGATCGACACCCAGGTCACCGAGCAGCTGATCGTCGAGTACTACTCGAAGTAGCTCTCGACACCCCCGGGCCCCGCAGGGTGGGGCCCGGGGTACTCCGCGACATCAAATAGCGGTTGTCGCGGGTGCATAGGAGGCACACACCCATGCTGATCTCTCAGCGCCCCTCACTCACCGAGGACACGGTCACCGAGACCCGGTCGCGGTTCGTCATCGAGCCGCTCGAGCCGGGCTTCGGCTACACCCTCGGCAACTCCCTGCGCCGGACCCTGCTCTCGTCCATCCCCGGCGCGGCCGTCACCAGCATCCGGATCGACGGCGTGCTGCACGAGTTCACCACCGTCCCGGGGGTGAAGGAGGACGTCACCGACATCATCCTGAACCTCAAGGAGCTCGTCGTGAGCTCCGAGGAGGACGAGCCGGTGACGATGTACCTGCGCAAGCAGGGCCCGGGCGCGGTCACCGCCGGCGACATCGTGCCGCCGGCCGGCGTCACCGTGCACAACCCGGACCTGCACATCGCCACGCTCAACGACAAGGGCCGCCTCGAGGTCGAGCTCGTCGTCGAGCGGGGTCGTGGCTACGTCCCGGCCATGCAGAACAAGGCCACCGGCGCCGAGATCGGCCGCATCCCGGTCGACTCGATCTACTCGCCGGTGCTGAAGGTGACCTACAAGGTCGAGGCCACCCGTGTCGAGCAGCGCACGGACTTCGACAAGCTGGTGCTCGACGTCGAGAGCAAGCCCTCGATCAGCCCCCGGGACGCGCTGGCCTCGTCCGGCAAGACCCTGGTGGAGCTGTTCGGCCTGGCACGCGAGCTCAACGTCGACGCCGAGGGCATCGAGATCGGACCGTCCCCGCAGGAGGCGGACACCATCGCGGCCTTCGCGATGCCGATCGAGGAGCTCGACCTCACGGTCCGCTCCTACAACTGCCTCAAGCGTGAGGGCATCCACACCGTGGGTGAGCTGGTCGGCCGCAGTGAGGCCGACCTGCTCGACATCCGCAACTTCGGTGCCAAGTCGATCGACGAGGTCAAGATGAAGCTCGTCGGTCTCGGCCTGGCCCTCAAGGACAGCCCGCCCGGATTCGACCCGGTGGCCGCGGCCGCCGAGTACGGCGCCGACGGGTTCGACCCTGACCAGCCGTTCGGCGACGACGGCCAGGACTACGCAGAAACGGAGCAGTTGTAGCCATGCCTCAGCCCACCAAGGGCGCCCGCCTGGGCGGCTCGGCCGCGCACCAACGGCTGATCCTGGCCAATCTGGCGACCTCGCTGTTCCAGCACGGCCGGATCACCACCACCGAAGCCAAGGCGCGCCGTCTTCGCCCCTACGCGGAGCGGATCATCACCAAGGCCAAGGTCGGCGACCTGCACAACCGCCGCGAGATCATGAAGCTGATCCGGGACAAAGACGTCGTCCAGCGTCTGTGCACCGAGATCGGCCCGTTCTTCGCGGACCGCAGCGGTGGTTACACCCGGATCACCAAGGTGATGCCGCGCAAGGGTGACAACGCCGCGATGGCCGTCATCGAGCTGATCCAGCAGAAGACGGTCAGCGACGAGGCGGACCGGGCGCGTCGCTCGGCCGGCTCGCGGGCATCGGCTCCGGTCGAGACCGACGAGTCGGATGTCGTCGAGGACACCACGGCCGCAGACACCACGGCCGCGGACGCTGTGTCCGAGGACGCGGCGGACGAGGTCGAGGAGTCCGTCTCGACCGACGAGGCCCCCTACGGCGAGGGCAGCCACGCCCCGCTGGAGGACGCGTCGGAGGCCCCGGAGGGCTTCGAGATCAAGGGCAACGCCGACTCGATGCTCTACCACGTGCCCGGTTCGTCGCACTACGACCGGACCGTGCCCGAGGTCTGGTTCGCCTCCGCCGAGACCGCCGAGGCGGCCGGCTTCAGCCTGCCGGCCTCTCAGCAGGAGACGTCCGAGGACGACTCCTGAACCACCCGCACCACCGCGCCGAGCCCGTCGTCCCACCGGACGGCGGGCTCGGTGCGTATACCCGGCGGTTCCGCCTCGACATCGCCTACGACGGCACGGATTTCTCCGGCTGGGCGATGCAGCCGACCCAGCGCACCGTCTGCGGCGTGCTGACCGAGTCGCTGAGTACCGTGCTCCGGACGCCGGTGTCGCTGACCGTGGCCGGGCGTACCGACGCCGGGGTGCATGCCGACGGCCAGGTCGCGCACGTCGACCTGCCCGCCGACGTGGAGCCCGACCGGCTGCTGCGGCGCTACAACCGGCTGTTGCCGGTCGACGTGCGGGTCCGCGGGATCACCGAGGTGCCCGCGGAGTTCGACGCCCGGTTCGGGGCGCTGCGCCGGCACTACCGTTACCGGGTGACCACCGCCCGGTACGGTGCCGATCCACTGCGCGCCCGCGACACCGTCGCCTGGCCGCACGCGCTGGACCTGGGCGCGGTGAACGAGGCGTCCGCACTGCTGCTCGGCGAGCACGACTTCGCCGCGTTCTGCAAGCGCCGCGACGGCGCGACCACGGTGCGCGCCCTGCAAGAACTCTCCTGGGCGCCGGCCCCGGGCGAGGACGGCGTGCTGGTGGCCGCGGTGGCCGCGGACGCGTTCTGCCACTCGATGGTGCGCAGCCTGGTCGGCGCACTGCTCGACGTCGGACGCGGCCGGCGGGCGCCGGACTGGCCGGCGTCGCTGCTGAGCCGCGACGCCCGCGCCGGTGAGGTCGTGGTCGCCCCGGCGCACGGGCTGTCGCTGATCCGCGTCGACTACCCGGACGACGCCGACCTGGCCGCTCGCGCCGAGCGGACCCGGCGAGTCCGAGTCCGCGGCCAGACCTGAGCGCGCTGGCGTCGGTGTCTGCCGCCCACCTCGCGGATCGCAGGGCCGCAGCTCGCAGGGCAACGACGTGACAATGGCATGAGCTGCTCCGACGGCCGGGTCGGGCGCGGATCGTGGCAGGCTCGTCGGCGTGCCCACCTCGGACGTCACCGCACCCGCACCGGACCCGGCGTGGCTGGAGGTCGCGCTGGCCGAGGCGCGGACCGGGCTGGCCGGCGGCGGGATCCCGATCGGCGCGGCGCTGATCGGCCCGGACGGGACGGTGCTCGGGCGCGGGCACAACCGGCGGGTGCAGGACGACGACCCGTCGGCGCACGGTGAGACGGCCGCCTTCCGCGACGCCGGTCGTCAGCGCGACTACCGGGCCACCACGATGGTCACGACGCTGTCCCCGTGCTGGTACTGCAGCGGCCTCGTCCGGCAGTTCGGGATCGGTGCGGTGCTGATCGGGGAGGCCCGCACCTTCGGCGGCGGGCACGACTGGCTGGCCGAGCACGGCGTGCGGGTCACGGTGCTCGACGACCCGCGCTGCGTCGCGCTGATGGAGGAGTTCGTCGCGGCCCGGCCGGAGCTGTGGGACGAGGACGTCGGCGTCGCCCCGGGGGGCCGAGTAGGTCGAGCGGGCGGGCGCGGCGGAGTAGAACTACCCCCTCCGCGGTGATCGGCGCCGGGACGCCTGGGGCGCTGCCTACCGTTGGCCGGTGCCCCTGCCCGTCGTGCCTGCGCCCGGGGGTCCGGCCGGTGCCCGGACGGTGCGGGCCCCCGCGCCCCCCGCCCCCGTGGCCCCCAACCCCGTCCGCCCCCGCCCGCGGGAGGCCCCGCAGATCCCGGCCGACCCGGTCCCGTTGCACGAGCAGCTCCGCTCGCAGCGGCGCGCCGCGTTCGCCGGGGTGCTTCTCGGGCTGCTGGCCCTCGGCGTGACCGGGCTGCTGGCGGTGCTGTCCCCGGCCACCGACTGGAGCCGGAAGCAGTTGGTCGTCGGGGACCGCTCGGGCACCGTGTACGCGGTCACCCCGGACCCGAAACGGCTGGTCCCGGTGACCAACCTGATCGCCGGACGGCTGGTGCTCGCCGCGCTCGGCGTGCCGGGCGGCACCGCGGTGCCGGCGACCGTCTCCGACGACACCCTCGCCACCGCGCCGCGCACTCCACCGGCCGCGGTGGCCGGAGCGGTCGGGGTACGCCCGGACGGTCCGGCCGTCCCGCCGGGCTGGGCGGTGTGCGACACCCGGTCCGACGGCGCCGCGCCCGGCACCACCACCGTGCTCGCCGGGGCACTGGGCGCACCGTCGGGTCCGGCGCCGGGGCTGCTCGTGGCCGGGCGGGGCGGGTCCACCTACGTCGTGCTGGACGGTGTGCGGCACCGGATCGACCCGTCCGACCGGCCGGCGATGTCGGCGCTCGGGGTGCTCGGCGTGCCGACCCGCGAGATCGGCGACGGGCTGCTCTCGGCGATCCCGGAAGGCACTCCGCTGCGGACCCCGGACATCACCGCCGACGTCACCGTCGAGGGTCTGGGCCGGGTCGGGGACGTCGTGACGAGCAACCCGCTGGGGGCCGAGCCCTCCTACTACGTGGTCCTCGGACCGGATCCGGACACCGGTCGCGCGGGCGGGCTGGCGCCGGTCCCGGTCACGCTGGCCGACGCCGTCCTGGCCCGCGGCGGCCAGGGGGACCCGGCGACGCTCGCGCAGGGCCAGGTCGCGCGGAGCACCCTGTCCGGCGCGCTGGACACGGACGGCTGGCCGGTGGCACGGATCGCGCGTGCCGACCCGGCGTCGATCCCGGTGCTGTGCTGGACGTGGCGCGATGGGCGCAGCGGGATCGTCGCGTCGGACCGGCTGCCGTCGGCCGCCGGGGCGGTCACGATCGACCTGGCCGGGGCGGACGGCGCCGGGCCGCGGCTCGACGCCGTCGTACTGGCGGCGAGCGGCCCCGGGCCGATGGAGTCGCGGGGCAGTACCGGTGGCGGGACGCGATGGCTGCTCTCCGGCGCCGGGGTGCTGCACGGCGTCGCCGACGACGCGACCGCGGCGGCACTGGGGATGACGACGCCGGGCCGCGCGCCGGAGGCCGCCCTGCGGCTGCTGCCCCGGGCCCCGGCCCTGGACCTGGGCTCGGTCCGCGAGGTCGCGGACGTCGCGGACGTCGCGCCGCCCGGCTGACCCACGGCCGTGGGGGGGGGGGCGGGGGGGGGGGGGGCCGCCCCCCCCCCCCGGGGGGGGGGGGGGGGCGGGGCGCGCCAGACACGCCGCGCCGCGAGCGACGCGACGCGTCCC
>JAKDNL010000643.1 GCA_030451825.1 Pseudonocardia sp.
TCGCGCGCCGAGGTGGACACGAACGTCGTCGCCACCGAGACCGGCACGCTGATCGAGGTCCAGGGCACCGGCGAGGGCGCCACGTTCTCCCGCTCCACACTCGACGCGATGCTGGACTCCGCGCTGTCCGGGATCGACCGGCTCGCGCAGATGCAGACCGATGCGCTCGCCGCGCCGAGAGGAGCGCCAGCGGAACGAGCATCGGCACCGCACCCGGCCGCCGCCGAGCAGGGCCCGGCCGCCACCGAAGAGCCCCCGGCCGCCACCGAAGAGCCCCCGGGCGCAGCCAAGGAGTCACGATGAAGCTGCTGCTGGCCACCCGAAACGCGTCCAAGCTCGTCGAGCTGCGCCGGATCATGGCCGGTGCCGGGCTGGACGGGGTCGAGGTGCTCGGCCTGGCCGACGTCCCCGAGTTCCCGGAGGCGCCGGAGACCGGAGCGACGTTCGCGGAGAACGCCCTGGCCAAGGCCCGCGACGCCGCGACCGCGACCGGCCTGGCCGCCGTCGCCGACGACTCGGGGCTGACCACCGACGCGCTCAACGGGATGCCGGGCGTGCTTTCCGCGCGGTGGTGCGGTCGCCACGGCGACGACGACGCGAACCTGCGCCTGCTGCTGGGCCAGCTCGCCGACGTCCCGGACGCCCGGCGCGGCGCGGAGTTCGTGTGCGCCGCGGCGTTGGTCGTGCCCGGCACCGACGGCGCCGCCGTCCCGGACGCCGACGGCGACGTCCCGGGGCAGATCGTCGTGCACGGAACCTGGCACGGCACCCTGCTGCGCGCGCCGCGTGGCGACAACGGATTCGGCTACGACCCGATCTTCGCCCCGGACGGCGAGGACCGCTCCTCGGCCGAGCTGTCCGCGGAGGAGAAGGACGCCCTGTCGCACCGCGGCACCGCGCTGCGGGCACTCGTCCCGCACGTGCTGGCGCTGGGCGGCAGCTGATCCGGCCCGGCGAGCCGGCTCCGCACCGGGTGAGGGTGACACCAGGGTTGCAGGGAGCCGGAAGAACAACCGTGGTGTCACGCTCACCCGCTGTTCAGGCCGGGTCGGCCTCGGCGAGCACGCGCTTGGCGATCCGGAACGCGGAGTTCGCGGCCGGGACGCCGCAGTAGATCGCGGTCTGCATCAGGACCTCGACGATCTCGGCGGCGCTCAGCCCGTTGCGCAGGGCCCCGCGCAGGTGCAGCTCCAGCTCCTCCCAGTGCCCGTGCGCGACGAGCGCGGTCAGCGTCACCGCGCTGCGCATCCGCCGGTCGAGCCCCGGACGGGTCCAGATCTCGTTCCAGGCGTAGCGGGTGATCAGCCGCTGGAAGTCCTCGGTGGTGTCGTCGATCTTGTCGATGGCCGCCTGGACGTAGTCCGGGCCGAGTACCTCGCGGCGCACGGCCAGGCCGTCCGGGTCGAGGCCGTGCGGGGTGTCGGGGGTGTCGTCGTTGCTGCTCACTGGTCCACGGTAAACTTAAGGTGACGTGCGCCTGAGCGGCAGTCGCGCAACGGCCCCGCGCGACCGGGGCGATCCCCGGCGCCGGTACCGTCGGGTCGTGCGGTGGTGGCGACCGGCTCTGGCCGGCCTCGGGGTGGTGCTCGTCGCCGTGCTCGCGGTGATGTTCGCCCGCGCGCACGGGGTCGGCGTGGTCCCGCACCTCGACGACCTGCGCCGGGTGGTGACCGAGGCCGGGCCGTGGGCGCCGGTCGTGTTCGTCGCCCTGCAGGTGCTGCTCAACGTGCCGCCGTTCCCGCGCACCGTGTTCACCATCGCCGCGGGCGTGCTGTTCGGCTCGGTCTGGGGCCTGCTGCTGACGCTGCTGGGCACCTCGATCGCCGCCGTGCTGGCGTTCCTGCTCGTCCGCTACACCGGCGCCCGCCTGGTACGGCGCTACGCCGCGCACCCCAAGGCCGTCTGGGTGCGCCGGCGCCTGGACCACCACGGCACGCTCGCGGTGACCTCGCTGCGCCTGATACCGATGGTCCCGTTCGCCGCGCTGAACTACCTGTCCGGGCTCTCCGCGGTGCGGTTCATGCCGTACCTGACCGGCACCGTCCTCGGCTCGATCCCGGGCACGGTGGCGATCGTGGTCCTCGGCGACGCGGTGACGGGCGAGGTCCCGCCGGTACTGCTGGCCACCTCGATCGGCTGCGCGGTGGTGGGACTGGCCGGCGTCATCCTGGCCGCCCGCCGCCCGATCCCGGACGAGGCATAGGGCGGCCCCGTCCGGTCCGGAAATGTCGGTGTCGCTGGATACCTTCTCGCGGTGCCCCTGAAGGTCGGTGAGATGCTCCGCCTGTTGGCGGACGACGGATGGGTACCCAAGCGTGCCACCGGTTCGCATCGGCACTTCAGCCATCCGTCGAAGCCCGGTCTGGTCACCGTCGCCGGTAAACCGAGCGCCACGTTGAACCCGAAGACCGAAGCGAGCATCCTGAAACAGGCGGGTCTGCGGAGGGAGAAGCAATGAGGGGCTACGTGGTCGTTCTCGAAGGAGACGACGGCAGCGGCTGGTCGGCCTACAGCCCTGATCTTCCCGGTGTGGTCGCCGCAGCGGGTTCGCGCGCCGAGACCGAGGACCTCATGCGTGAGGCCATGACGGGGCATGTCGCTGTGCTGCGGGAGAGCGGCCTGCCGGTGCCGGCGCCTTCCCAGGTCTCAGCTGTCACGGTCGTCGAGCTGCCGGCCGCATGACGATCTCCACTTCAGGAGGCCAGTGCTACGCGGTCACGAGGGGACCGTTCGGGGCCGCAGAGTGGGCGAGGGGACCGTTCGGGACGCCCACCGGGTCGGGCCAGCCACCCAGGCGGGCCCAGCGGGCCGGTAGAGGACGAGCGGATCGTGGGGAACCGTGCGCCGGTGGCGGGAGTCGAACCCCCCACTGGCTTACACCGTCGTGCCGGCGACGGGATTCGAACCCGAGGACCTACGCCGATCCGTGTGGGGCGACGACCGTGTCCGGACGAGGCCTGATCTGACTCCGACCGAAGCGCGCCGCTGCACGACCGGGGGTGGTGCCGGTGACGGGACTCGAACCCGCACTGTCGGCAATCTAAGTGCCGTGCCTCTGCCAACTGGGCTACACCGGCTAGTTCTTTCGGCCGCACCACGTGTCTGTGAGTGCGTGGCAGTTCGGACACAGGATACGGAGGTTCTCCAGCCGGTTGTCGAGGTGGTCGCCGTTGACGTGATCGAGGGCGAGTGAAAGTGGTCGACCACGCCACTCGCTGAGCCCGCAATGCTCACAGCGGGCGGGCTTCATGCCTGCGGCGATCAGCCGGCGTCGCAGGTGCCCGGAGCGGTAGGTCGAGTTCTGGACGAGCACTTGCTCCAGCGGCCGCGCAGTGGTCCTGGCCACGGAGCGACCCTTCGACCAGGATTGACCGGTGAAGTGCGAAGTATCCAGGCCGAGCCGGCGGACGTGTCCCACGAGCATGCGATGGATGCCCCCGCTGGGGCGGTATCCGAGACAACGCCCGACCTGAGACATCGTGTCGCTCGTCCGCACCACCTCGGTGAGCTGCTCGTCTGTCCATCTCAGCCGCTTGCGCGGCGACCCTGCGGTGGCCGTGGGTAGGTGTGCGGCGTCGAGCCCCAGCCGCCGGATGTGTCCGCGAAGGTAGTCGTAGCGCCCGGCACGAATGCCCAGACGGCCGAAT
>JAKDNL010000644.1 GCA_030451825.1 Pseudonocardia sp.
GCGCGATGCACGCCTGCGGGCACGACACGCACGTCGCGATGCTGGCCTCGGCCGCCCGGCTGCTCGCCGAGGACTCCGAACGCCTGGCCGGACGGGTGCTGCTGATGTTCCAGCCCGGCGAGGAGGGCTTCCACGGGGCGCGCCACATGATCGACGAAGGCCTGCTCGAACGTTCCGGCCCGGCCGGCGAGCCGGAGTCGGCGTTCGCGCTGCACATCTCCTCGACGCTGACGTCCGGGGAGCTGCACCACCGTGCCGGCCCGATCATGGCCGCCGCCGACGTCCTGCGGGTCACCGTCACCGGCCGCGGCGGGCACGCCTCGGCGCCGCAGGACGCGTGCGACCCGGTGCCCGCGGCGGCGGCGATGGTCGGCGCGCTGCAGACGATGCTGACACGCCGGGTCGGCCCGCACGACCCGGCGGTGCTCACGATCTCCCGGATCGCGGCCGGAACCGCCGACAACATCATCCCGGAGACCGCCGAGCTGGAGGGAACGCTCCGCACGCTGTCCGAGCCGGTCCGCGCGCTGCTGCACACCGAGATCGACCAGGTCTGCCGGCACATCGCCCTCGCCCACGGCTGCGCCGCGGAGGTCGAGATCGTCACCGAGTACCCGGTGACGGTGAACGACCCGGCCGCCGCGGAGTCGCTGGCCCGGGTCGGCGGGAAGGTCCTCGGCGAGCCGCGCTGCGCCGCGATGCCGGTCCCGATCATGGGTGCCGAGGACTTCTCCTATGTGCTCCGACGGGTGCCGGGGGCGCTGGCGTTCCTCGGCGCGCGCCCGGCCGGGGTCGCGCCCGAGACGGCGCCGCCGAACCACTCCAACCGCGTCGTGTTCGACGAGTCCGCGCTCCCGGCCGGGGTCGCCGTCTACGCCGGACTCGCCATGGCCTCGCTCACCGGGTGACCGGGTCGCACCGGGTGGGATCGACCGGGCAGGGTGGAGGCGTGTTCTCCCTCCCCGACCTGGTCCGCGGCCTGCGCGACGGCGAGCTGACCCCGTCCGCCCACGTCGAGGACGTCCTCGGACGCCTGTCCGGCGACAGCACGAACTCGGTGATCGCTCTGGACGCAGCGGGCGCCCGCCGACGCGCCGCGGAGCTGACCGAGATGTCGCGGCGCGGCGAGCCGGCCGGGCCGCTGCACGGCGTCGCCGTCGGGATCAAGGACCTGATCGACGTGGTCGGGCTGCCCACCCGCTGCGGTTCCCGGATCCTGGCCGACGCGCCCCCGGCAACCGCGGACGCGCCGATCGTCGCGCGGCTCCGCGCGGCCGGGGCGGTGATCGTCGGCAAGCTGCACACCCACGAGTTCGCCTACGGCCCGCTCGGCGACGCCGCCGCGACCGGGCCGGCGCGCAACCCGCACGACCTCACCCGGATAACCGGCGGGTCGTCGTCCGGGTCGGCCGCGACGCTCGCGGCCGGGCACCTGCCGCTGACGATCGGCACCGACACCGGGGCGAGCGTGCGCACCCCGGCGGCGCTGTGCGGCGTCGTCGGGCTCAAACCGCGCCGCGCCGCCCTCCCCGGTGACGGCGTGTTCCCGCTGGCCGAGTCGTTCGACACGGTCGGACTGCTGGCCCCGGACGTCGCATCGGCCGGGCTCGCCTGGGACGCGCTCACCGGCGCCGTGGGCGTCCGCGATGACGTGCGCGGCCTGCGGATCGGCGTGGTGGCGGACGACTACTGGCGCCCGCACGACCCGGTGCTGGCCGCCGCCGTCACCGCGGCCGCCGACGCGCTGGACCGCGCCGGCGCCGAGGTCGTCGCGGTCCGTACTCCCGGCGTCGAGGAGCTGGCCGCGACGTACCCGACGATCTGCGGTGCCGAGGCCTACGCGACGCACCGGGAGTGGTTCGAGAGCCGGCGCGAGGAGTACCAGCCCGCCACCCGGGGCCGGCTCGACGCGCAGGCCGGGACGCTCGCGCACGCCTACGTCGCGGCGCAGCGGGCCCGCCGCCGTCTCGGGGACGACCTGCTGGCCCACCTCGCCGCGCGGGTGGACCTGGTCCTGACCGCGACCACCCGGCTGCGCGCGACCCCGATCGGCGCCGAGGAGGTCGAGCTGCCCGGTAGGGGTACCGCCGCTGTCCGGGAGTCGATGCTGGCGCTGACCAGCCCGTTCAACCTGGCCGACCGTCCTGCGGTATCGGTGCCGGTCGCGATGCCCGCCGACGGGCTCCCGGCCGGGGTCCAGATCGCGGCCGTCGGCCCGGATGTCTCCCCCGTGCTGAGTGCCGCGGCGATGGTCGAGGGCGCGGTGTGATGGTGCAATACGCCCCTCGCGGGTCGCTTCCTGGAGAATGTTTCGCGAACCGATTCGTTTCGCGAACCAAATTTCCGTGAAGCACCTCGAGGCCCCGGGCCGGTCGCCGCCGGCGGCGAGTCAGCGCCCCGCGTCGACACCGGCAACGGCGGGCGGGGCCACGCGTTCTACCCTCGATCGCATGCGAGCGGTGTGCGTGCTGGGAACCGGTCTGATCGGCGGATCCGTGCTGCGGGCGGCGGTCCGGGACGGACGCGCGGCGTGGGGCACCGCGGCCTCCGAACCCACCGCGGCGGCCGCCGTCGCCGACGGGTTCGACGTCACCACCGACACCGACGCCGCACTGCGCCGGGCCGCCGAGGCCGACGCGCTGGTCGTCGTCGCGGTACCGCTGACGGCGCTGGACGCGGTGCTGGCGCGGGTCGACGAGGTGGCGCCGGCCTGCCGCCTGACCGACGCGATCAGTGTGAAGGGCGCCGTGGCCGACGCCGTCGCCGAGCATGCGCCGCAGGCCCGCTACGTCGGCGGGCACCCGATGGCCGGCACCGCCGAGTCCGGCTGGGCGGCCGGGAACCCGGACCTGTTCGCCGGCGCCGCCTGGGTCGTCGCCGCCGACGACGGCCTGGACCTCGACGTGTGGCGCGACGTCGCGGAGCTGGCCTGGGCGTGCGGGGCGCGGGTCGTCCCGGCCGCGGCCGACGAGCACGACCTGGCCGTCGCGAAGATCTCGCACCTGCCGCACCTGTTCGCCGCGGTGCTCTCCGCGGTCGGCGCGGGCGGGCAGGGCGACGACCTGGCGCTGTCGCTGGCCGCGAGCTCGTTCGCCGACGGCACCCGGGTCGCCGGCACCCGCCCGGAGCTGGTGCTCGCGATGTGCGAGGGCAACCGGAGCGCGTTGCTGGCCGCCGTCGACGACGCGCTGGGCCGGCTCGGCGCGATGCGCGGCTCGCTCGCCTCGACCGGCGGCCTCGCCGCGACGGTGACGAACGGCTTCCAGGGCAGGCAGCGCTGGGCGTCCACACGGGAGCCGCTGGCTCTGCCGGTGTCGCTGGACGGCGACGCCCCGGACGCGGTCCTCGCCGAGCTGCGCGAGCTGGGCCGCCGCGGCGACGTCGTGGAGCCCGACAAGGGCTGACGCCTCGTCTATTCGCGCCGGACCTCCCCCGGCTCGACGTCGTCACGGACCCCGCGGAACACCGGCTGGCGCAGCCGTCCGGCCGCGGTCCAGCCCAGGTGCGCCACCTCGACGACGACCAGCGGCTCGCTCCAGTGCGCCCCGTTCGCATCCGCCCGCGGCACGTCGCCGTCGAACGGGGAGGTCGCCGACACGACCGGGGCCAGCCGCTCGGCGAGCACCTGCTGCACCGCCGCCCC
>JAKDNL010000645.1 GCA_030451825.1 Pseudonocardia sp.
CCCCCCTGCTCGCTGCCCCCCTGCTCGCTGCGCAGCAGGATCGAGCGCAACGTTCGCTCGAGCAACTCCTCGGGCGGGCCGCCGTGCAGCACATCCAGCCCCTGCGCGGCGACGACCTGGGCGAACAGCGCCTCCTTGTTGCCGAAGTAGCGGAACAGCAGCGACTGGTTCACCCCCGCCCGCTCGGCGATCGCGCGTACCGACGTCCGGTCGTAGCCGGCGGAGGTGAACAGCTCGCCGGCCGCAGCGAGCAGCGCACGCCGCGTCTCCTCGGCGCTCCGGGCCGTGCTCCCTGTGGTGCTCCCTATGATGCTCACCGTCCGGCGAACCGCGGGGGTCGGCGCTCCAGTGAGGCGGCGATCCCCTCGTCGACGTCGGCGGTGGCGCGCAGCGTCGCCTGCTCGAGGGCCTCGTGCGCGGTGACGCGGGCGACCTCCTCGGCCAGGCCGGCGCGCTGGGTGGCGCGGATGCTGCGCACGGCCAGTGGCGCGGCCTCGGCGAGCTCGACGGCCAGCGCCAGCGCCCCTTCCCGGATCGCGGCCGGCTCGTCGGCGCCCGCGGCCACGTCGTCGCCGCTCACCAGGCGGTCGGCCAGCCCGAACCGGAACGCCTCGTCGGCGCCGACCCGGCGGCCGGTGAGCAGCATGTCCAGCGCGTGCTGCTGCCCGACCACGCGCGGCAACGACACCGAGAGCCCGAAGCCCTGGTGCAGGCCGAGCCGGGAGAAGTTCGCGCAGAACCGGGTCGACGGACCGGCGACCCGGAAGTCCGCGGACACGGCCAGGCCGAGCCCGCCGCCGATCGCGATGCCCTGCACGGCGGTCACCACCGGCGTGCCGACCGAGAACACCCGGGTGGCCTCGGCGTAGAGCGCGCTCGCGCCGTCCGGGGCGTCGTCGAACGCGACCGCGGTGGTCCGGTCGCCGTCGCCGCCGAAGTTCGCGCCGGCGCAGAAGTTGCGCCCCTCGCCGGCGAGCACGATCACCCGGACCGACGGGTCGGCGTCGGCGGCGTCGTAGAGGTCGGCCAGCCTGCGGATCATCGTCACGTCGAAGTAGTTGTGCGGCGGGCGCCGCAGCGTCACCAGCGCGACGTGCTCACCGGCACGCTCCACGCTCACCGGGTCGGTCTCGGTCACTGCTCCTCCTGCGGTCGGACGCCGGGCGGCCCTCGTACCCCTCGGACGGTATCCGTCGTCGCCCGGTGGCGTGTGCGGCGAGGCCCTGCGGGGTAGGGCACCTGCATGGCGCAACGAGACGAGAACCAGCCCGAAGCCCCCGACCTGGCCTCGGCGCTGCAGCTGGACACGGACGAGGCACTGACCGGGCCGTCCGATGCCGACCCGGCTCGACTCCGGGTACGTCCCGCCGGACCGGCCCTATGGCGTCGACGACAACGCCGTCACCCCGGCCGGTGAGCGCGCGGGCGAGGCGATCGACGAGCGGCTGCGTCAGGAGACGCCGGACACCGAGCCCGGTCTCGACGAGCGCCGTTCCGGGCGGCTGGTCGACGGCAGCGGGTACGAGGTCGGGATCGACGGGGGAGCGGCGAGCGCCGGGGAGGCCGCCGTGCACGACGTCGATGCCGGGATCGAGCCGGTCGCCGACGAAACGCCGGTCGAGGACCCGGGCGTCACCGCGTCGCTGGCCGCCGAGCGGGGGGACCCGGAGAAGGCCGCCGCGGACGCCGAGTGGGACGCCGCCGACGACCCGGACTTCTGAAACCCGGGATCAGGCGGCGCCGGCGATCAGGTGGGCGATGGCGTCGTCGAGCGCCATGTGCTCGGTCTCCTCGCCCAGATCGACGATCTCCAGCGTGGCGTGCACGAAGTGGGCCAGCAGGTCCCGGTCCACCTCGAGGACGGCCGCGCCGCCGTCCGAGCGGATCTCGATCTCCACGACGTCGTAGCCGTCGACCCGCTGCGGGCCCATCCGGATGTCGCCGATGCCGCACGGCGTGGTCAGGCCCTCGATCACCAGGTCCCGCGAGACGAGCCACTCGACCCAGCGCTCCGTGGACCGGCGCACCGCGAAGGAGATGGCGAACGGGTCGTCGGCCCGGTACGTCCAGCGGCTGACGATCGGGGCGGCCTGCCCGTGCAGCACGGTGAAGACGTCCTGCTGGATCGAGTCGCTGGTCATGGCGGTGGTGCCCTCCTGAGCCTGGTGCCGTGCGCGGGGTGTGCACACGGACTCACCCGGAACATCGCCGGGGCCCCGGCGAACGCTGCATCCCTGTCCGGTTTTCACCCACTTGGGCGAGGAGTGCGCACCCTACGTACTCACAACTAGCGACGGCGGACCTCGGTGACGAGCCAGATGCCACCGTCACCCTGACGGACCGTCTGCGCCAGCGTGATCGTCGCCTGACCGCGGGTGGCGCCGTCCTGGACGTCGATCACACCGGGGCGGAGTGTGTAGAGCTTCGGGTTGCGGTAGTTCAGCTCGACCCCGGCGTAGGACGTCGCGACCTCGGTCGCGTCCAGCAGCCAGGGCTCGCGGCCGCCGTCGACCTGCTGCTGCAGCTTCTTCGCGGACGTGGCGTCGGACGCCGGCCAGATCGGGGTGCCGTGCCCGCCCGTCGTGGTCCCGTTGTCGCCGCCGTTATTGCCACTGCCCCCGCCGCTTCCGGACCCGCCGCCGGGCGCCGGGGTACCGGCGCCGGGAGCGGCACCGTCGGTGGACGGCGTCGCGGAGCCGGTCGTCGGCTCCGTGGTCGGGGCGGCCGTGCTGGTCGGCGGCGCCGTCTTCGGGGCCTGGGCCGGGGACGACGTGGGTGGCGGGGTGGTGGCGACCGGTGCCGCATCCGGGCGCTCCGCGTTGCCGCAGCCGGAAACGACCACGACCAGCAGGACCAGGGCCAGGGCGATCAGGCAGGCGCGCAACGCCACCCGCGGTGAGACGCGGCCCGTGCGGCGACCCCGGCGGGCGGCGTTGCTGGTGCGGAAGGGGGCTCCCGGAAGGTGCGACGCGGTCACCGGATCACCGTATTGCTCCGGGTGCGGGCGGCGGGCGCATTCGCGGCCACACGTCCGGGTGGGCATCACCGGCGCCGGGGCTGTCGAGCGCGCGACCCGGTGATTAGGGTGCGGTCGACACGGCGGGCGAGATCACGACGAGGTGCACGGATATGGCGTCCCAGGCGAGCACGGCTTTCTACCAGGCGCGGGACTTCCTGCTCGCCCACCGCGAGGACTACGACACCGCCTCCCGTGACTTCCGCTGGCCCGAGCTGACCGAGTTCAACTTCGCGCTCGACCACTTCGACGTCGTCGCGGCGGACCCGGAGCGCGGGGCCCGGCGGGCGCTGTGGATCGTCGAGCAGGACGGGGCGCAGGCGCACTGGACCTACGCCGAGATGGCCGAGCGGTCGAATCGGGTCGCGAACTGGTTGCGCGGCAACGGCGTCGGGCGCGGCGACCGGATCATCCTGATGCTGGGCAACCAGCTGGAGCTGTGGGAGACGCTGCTCGCGGCGATGAAGCTGGGCGCGGTCGTCATCCCGGCGACCACCCTGCTCACCGCGTCCGACCTGCAGGACCGGGTGGACCGGGGCCGGGCCAAGCACGTGGTCGTCGGCGCGGCCGATGCCGGCAAGTTCGACGACGTCACCGGCGACTACACGAAGATCGCGGTGCGGG
>JAKDNL010000646.1 GCA_030451825.1 Pseudonocardia sp.
CGCAGGCGAACCGGTCTCCGCGACCGGTCCGGACGGGGCCGGGCCGACGGCGGCCGACGGCCACACCGACCGCGGCCACACCGACCGCGCCCACGCAGGTTCCGACGGGGTGGGCCCGCCCGGGGGGACCGGCGACGCCACCGCCGAGTCCTGGAGCCTGCCCGGCGTGCGGCTGGGTGGCACCGACGGGGGCCGCGCGAGCGAGCGGCGAGGCGTCGTCGTGCCCACCCTGCCGGACCAGCCCGGCGACTGACGACGCCGACTCACCCCCGCTGAGTGACGCAGCATGGCTGCGGAGGGGATGTGCGACCGCCAGGGTGCGTCGCTCGCCGCCCGATCCGAGGTGTCGGTGTCACACCCGCCGCGGTCGGGCACCCGGGTCCCTGGCCGTCACGAAACGGTTGTCCGGATCGCCGGAACGTGACGCTCGATCGGGTCGGTGCCGCCGGGCGCCCGGGGAGCGCGGTCTCTCAGTCCTCGGACTTCTCGTCCTCGTCCTGTGTCGGGTCGACCAGGGGCGCGCCGGGGACGTCGCCCTGGGTGAGCGCCGAGACGCGGCTCTCGTCGACAAGGTGTTGCATCAGGAATGCCGTCACCAGAGCCCGGGTGATCTTGCGCGTCTTCGGCTGGGCCTTGTTCTGGAACAGGATGTCGGTCCAGTGCCGGCCCGCGCAGAAGCCGAGGTGTCCGGCCTTGTCCAGGGTGCGCAGCTGGACCGGATGGTCCGCGGCCAGCCCGGCCGCGGCGATCGGCTCGGCGTGCCCGGCCGCGGGTACCCAGGAATCGAGCGCCGCCGCGAGGTGCAGCGTCGGCGCGGCGATCTCCTTCGCCGCGTCGATGTTCGACGGCGCGATCGTCGAGGGCGCGAGCGTCACCACAGCGCCCAGGCGCTCCCGGCGGGCCGCGGCGAGCATGGCGGCGCCGGCGCCGATGCCGTGCCCGGCCAGGGCGGTGCGCCGCGCGTCGACGCTGATCCGGCCGTCGCCCAGGCGGACGCCGCAGCAGACGTCGAGCGTGGTCAGCAGGTCCGCGGAGAACCGGGTCATGCTCGGAATCGGGCCACGATGGGTGTTCGGCGCGGCCGCGACGAAGCCCCACGTCGCGAGGTGACGCAGCAGCTCGACGTAGCGCGCGGCGGGCTGCAGCCAGTCGTGGCCGAACACGACGGCGGGCAGGCCGAGGCCCTCGACCGGCGTGTAGATCGTCCCCGGCAGCCCGACGAGGCCGAGGTCGCCCGTGCGGACCTCGTTCGGGCCCGGACGCGACAGCACGCCCAGCGCGTCCTTGGCGCCCTTCATCGACGGAGGTCGGGTGAACGTGCTGGTCCTGCTCACGTCGGGCACCGTACCGGGGCCGATCACACCCCGCCGCCCGCGGCTCGCCCGGAGCGGTGAATTCGGCCGATCATGTCGCCCTTACCCTGAGCGTCATGTGTGGCATCGTCGGTTACGTCGGTCATCGCCCCGCACTCGACGTGGTGCTCGCGGGCCTGCGCCGGCTGGAGTACCGCGGATACGACTCCGCCGGCGTCGCCCTCCCGCACGCCGGTGGGCTGGTCGTGGAGCGCAAGGCGGGCGCGCTGGTGAACCTGGAGAGGCGTCTGGACGAGGTCGGGCGGGACACCTTCACCGGTACCGCCGGGATCGGGCACACCCGCTGGGCCACGCACGGCCCGCCGACCGACCGCAACGCGCACCCGCACAGCAGTGGTGCCGGGGGCGCCGGCAGCACCGCCGTCGTGCACAACGGCATCATCGAGAACTACCTGCCGCTGCGCGCCGAGCTGGAGGCCCAGGACATCTGGGCGGAGAGCGACACCGACACCGAGATCGCCGCGCACCTGGTGGCACTGGCCTACGCCGGGCGCGCCGCCGACCCGTCGACCAAGGGCGACCTGCCGGCCAGCGTCCGCTCGGTGGCGCTGCGCCTGGAGGGCGCATTCACGTTGGTCGCCACGCACGCCGACGAGCCGGACACGATCGTCGCCGCGCGCCGCTCGTCGCCGCTGGTGCTCGGCCTCGGCGACGGCGAGACGTTCCTGGCCTCGGACGTCGCCGCGTTCATCGAGTTCACCCGCAGCGCCGTCGAGCTCGGGCAGGACCAGGTCGTCACGATCACCCGGGACGGCTACGACGTCACCGACTTCCGGGGCGAGCCGGTCGAGGTGAGCCCGTTCCAGGTCACCTGGGACCTGGCCGCCGCCGAGAAGGGCGGCCACGACTACTTCATGCTCAAGGAGATCGAGGAGCAGCCGACCGCGATCGCGGACACGCTGCGCGGGCACCTCGTGGACGGCCGGATCGTGCTCGACGAGCAGCGCCTGACCGACCAGGACCTGCGCGACGTGGACAAGGTCTTCGTCGTGGCCTGCGGCACCGCGTACCACTCCGGGATGCTGGCCAAGTACGCGATCGAGCACTGGACCCGGCTCCCGGTCGAGATCGAGCTGGCCAGCGAGTTCCGCTACCGCGACCCGGTGCTGGACCGCTCCACGCTGGTGGTGGCGATCTCCCAGTCCGGCGAGACCGCGGACACGCTGGAGGCCCTGCGCCACGCCAAGGACCAGAAGGCCCGCGTGCTGGCCATCTGCAACACCAACGGGGCGCAGATCCCGCGCGAGTCCGACGCGGTCATCTACACCCACGCCGGCCCGGAGATCGGGGTCGCGGCGACCAAGACGTTCACCGCCCAGATCGCGGCGAACTACCTGGTCGGCCTCGCCCTGGCCCAGGCTCGCGGCACCAAGTACCCGGACGAGGTGACCCGCGAGTTCCACGAGCTCGAAGCCGCCCCGAAGGCGGTGGCGACGGTGCTGGAGAGCCTCGGTGAGGCCCGCGCGCTGGGACAGCTGCTGGCCGACTCCAAGGCGGTGCTGTTCCTGGGCCGTCACGTCGGCTACCCGGTCGCCCTGGAGGGCGCGCTCAAGCTCAAGGAGCTCGCCTACATGCACGCCGAGGCGTTCGCCGCCGGCGAGCTCAAGCACGGCCCGATCGCGCTGATCGAGCCGGGCCTGCCGGTGATCGTGGTGATGCCCTCGCCCAAGGGCCGCGCCGTGCTGCACTCCAAGCTGCTGTCCAACATCGCGGAGATCAAGGCCCGTGGTGCCCGCACCGTGGTGCTCGCCGAGACCGGCGACGAGACCGTCCGCCCGTTCGCCGACCACCTGTTCGAGCTCCCGCCGGTGTCCACGCTGCTGCAGCCCCTGGTCGCCACCGTCCCGCTGCAGGTGATCGCGGCCGAGATCGCCCGGGCCCGCGGCTACGACGTGGACAAGCCCCGCAACCTCGCCAAGTCCGTCACCGTCGAGTGACGCGACCCGTCATGGCCTAGCGTTTCGGCGATGGACGGTGTGTTCACGGCCGAGCAGATCCGGGCGGCCGAGGGTCGGTTGGCCGAGACCGTCGCCGACGGCGTGTTGATGCGGCGGGCGGCGGCCGGGCTGGCCGCGTACGTGCGCGGCTTCCTCGGGCGGACCTACGGGCGGCGGGTGACGTTGCTGGTGGGGGCCGGGGACAACGGCGGCGACGCGCTGTGGGCCGGCGTGGAGCTACGCCGCCGCGGTGCGTCGGTGACCGCGGTCCTGCTGAAACCGGAACGCACGCATCCGGCCGCGGGCCCGGCGCAGCGCGGCCGGA
>JAKDNL010000091.1 GCA_030451825.1 Pseudonocardia sp.
TGACCCGCCGCGCCCGGGCGCCGGTCCCCCCGCAGCACCCGGACCCGATCGACGTGCTCGCCGCCGGCGTCGCGATCACCGCCGGGCTGGCCGAGGGACCCGCCGGCAACCGGGCGCCGGACGCACTGCACCGGCTGGGCACTCTGATCGGGGCCACCTCGGCCGGGCTGGTCGGGCCGGCGGGGCCGGAGACCGGACCCGCGCGGCAGGAACCGGCGATCGCCTGGTGGGGGCCGGGGCGCGAGGACGGTGTCGGGCTCGCCGCGCGCGCCGCGGCGAGCGGGCGCCGGGCCAGCGACCGGGACCGGGTCGCGCTGCCCCTGAGGGTGGCCGGGGCACCGGGCGGAGTGCTGGTGCTCGGCGGGCCGGTGTCGTCGGGTACCGCGCGCCGGGCCGCGGCCTGGGTCGCCGACGCCCTGGAACGCGCGCACCTGCAGACCGGCGCCGCCGAGGCCGACCGGGCCCGGCTGCGCACGTTGCGCGCCGAGATCTCGCCGCACTTCGTCTACAACGCGCTGACCACGATCGCGTCGTTCGTGCGCTCGGACCCGGCGCGGGCCCGCGACCTGCTGCAGAGCTTCGCCGAGTTCATCCGGGGATCGCTGGCCGCACGCGATGACTACACGACGGTGGCCGGCGAGTTCCGCTCCGTCGAGGCCTACCTGACCCTGGCCCGCGCCGTGCTCGGCGACCGGCTGACGGTCCAGGTCCGGGTCGCGCCGGAGGTGCTGCCGGT
This sequence comes from Pseudonocardia sp., assembly GCA_030451825.1. GTDB lineage: Bacteria > Actinomycetota > Actinomycetes > Mycobacteriales > Pseudonocardiaceae > Pseudonocardia. The sequence continues at coordinate 737 of JAKDNL010000091.1, forward strand.
GCCGATCCCGGTGCTCGCGCTGCAACCGCTGGTGGAGAACGCCGTGCAGCACGGCGTCGAGCGCGCCGAGGGCGGCGGGACGGTGCTGGTCAGCGGTGAGGCCGAGGGCGGGGTCTGCGTGATCGCGGTCGAGGACGACGGCCCCGGAATGGCTCCCGAGCACGCCCGCGCGGTACTGGCCGGGACCGCCGAGGGGGCCGGGCTGGCACTGGTGAACGTGGACCGGCGGCTGCGGGCGGTCTACGGCACCGGGCACGGCCTGGTCGTCGAGACGGCCGAGGGCGCCGGCACCCGGATCGTGCTACGGGTCCCCCGCTTCCAGCCCGGGGTGGTGGTCGGGTGAGCAGCTCCGAGGACCGTTCCGGACCGCTGCGCGTGCTGGCCGTCGACGACGTCGCCCCGGCCCTGGACGAGCTGTGCGCGATGCTCGCCGACGCCCCGGACGTCGGGGAGGTCGCCCGCGCCGGGGACGCCGTCGGCGCGCTGCGGTTGCTGCCCTCCGGGCACTTCGACGCGGTGTTCCTGGACATCACGATGCCCGGGATGAACGGCCTGGAGCTGGCCGGCGTGCTCTCGGCGATGGCAGAGCCACCCGAGGTCGTGTTCGTGACGGCGTTCGAGGAGCACGCGCTGGCCGCCTACGGCCTGGGCGCGGTGGACTACCTGCTCAAGCCGGTCGGGCAGGACCGGCTCACCGAGGCGCTGGCCCGGGTTCGCCGGGTCGGCGGCTCCCGCGGGGGGCGCCCGCCGCCCGCTCCGGCGCCCGCTCCGGAGGCCGCCGCCGCACCTCCACCCGCCCCCGCGGCGCCGCGGGTGGACGAGCTCGCGGTGGTCCCGGTGGAGCTCGGCGGGCGCACCCGCTACCTGCGCCGCGACGACGTCCGGTTCGTCGAGGCGCACGGCGACTACGTGCGGCTCACCACCCCGTCCGGCTCGCACCTGGTGCGGATCCCGCTCTCGCGGCTCGAGGAGCACTGGTCGCCGCACGAGTTCGTCCGGGTGCACCGCAGCTACCTGCTGGCGCTGCCCGCGGTCGTCGAGCTGCGCAGCGACGCCGGCGGTGGGCTGCTCGCGCACACCGACGCCGGCGACGTCCCGGTCAGCCGGCGCCACGCCCGCGAGCTGCGCGAGCTGCTGCTCGACGCCGCCGCCCGCGGCACCCTCGGCTCCCAGGCCGGCTCCCGGGCCGGCTCCCGGGCCGACGGACAGGTCGGCTCCCGGCCCGGCGGGCAGGCCGGCGGGAGGACCGGCTGGCAGACCGGGTCCCGGCCCGGCGGGAGGACCGGCGTGCAGGCCGAGGTGGACCAGCGGTGACCCACCGGCCGCGACGGGTCTCGGTGACCGCACCGGACGGCCCGGCCTCCGCCCCGGCCCGCCCGGCCGAGGCGCCCGCGGCCGACCCCGCAGTCCTGCTCGTCGCCGGCCGGGTACGACGGGCCCAGCTCCGCCGGGCGGCGATCACCGTGGCACTCGGCGGGCTGCTGCTGTTCGGCCTGCCGGTGCTGCTGCGGGTCGCCCCCGACCTGGCCGGTCTCCGGCTGTTCGGCGTGCCCGGCGCCTGGCTGGCCGTCGCGATCGCGCCCTACCCCCTGCTCGCGGCCCTGGCCTGGTGGCAGATGGCCGGCGCGGAGCGCGACGAGCGGAGCCCGGACGACCGGGCAGGGCGCGACGACGAGGTGGGGCGCGCCCGGTGACCGGCGCAGCGGTCGTCGCGCTGGTGCTCGTCACGGTGCTGATCGGCGCGCGCGGGGTGGCCGCGATGCGCACCACGTCGGACTTCCTGGTCGCCTCCCGCCAGACCTCACCGCTGCTCAACGCGGCCGCGGTGTCCGGGGAGTACCTGTCCGCGGCCTCGTTCCTCGGCGTGGCCGGGCTGGTGATCAAGGAGGGCACCGGCGCGCTCTGGTACCCGGTCGGGTTCACCGCCGGTTACCTGCTGATGCTCGCACTGGTGGCGGCACCGATGCGGCGTACCGGGGCGTTGACCGTGCCCGGTTTCGCCGAGGCCCGCCTCGGGTCCCGGCGGCTGCGCCAGTTCAGCGCGGTCGTCGTCGTGGTGATCGCCGGGATGTACCTGGTGCCGCAGTTCGTGGCCGCCGGTCAGCTGCTCACACTCGTCTCGGACGTGCCGTACTGGGTCGGCGTGGTCGTCGCCGGCGCCGCGGTGTCCATCACGCTGGCACTGGGCGGGATGCGCGCGGCCACCTACGTGCAGGCGTTCCAGTTCGTGCTCAAGCTGCTGCTCTTCGCCGGCCCGGCGATCTGGCTGCTGATCGTGGCCGGGCCGGAGCTGCGCGGGCAGATGACCGCGCCGCCGGAGTTCACGACGTTCACCCGGGACACCGACGTCGACTTCCGGCTGGACTCGACGCTGGTGCTGCCGTCCCCGTTGACGGTCGTGGTCGACGGCGAGCCACGCGCCCTGACAGCCGGGCCGCACCCCGCCCTGGCCGATCAGAACTGGACGTTCCCGGCCGGGGCCCCGGTCCCGGCGGTGGACGGGAACGACGAGTTCCCGGTCCCGGGCAGCACCGCGTGGGGGGTGCCGCTGCTGGGCAGCGGATCCGACTCCCCGCTGCTGGCGACCTGGTCGGTCCTGGTGGCCACCGCCCTGGGCACGATGGGTCTGCCGCACATCATCGTCCGCTTCCACACCGCGCCGGACGGTCACGCCGCCCGCCGGACCGCGGCGATCACGGTCGCCCTGCTCGGCACGTTCTACCTGTTCCCGATCGTCTACGGGCTGCTCGGCACGGTGCTGACACCGGAACTCTACCTCTCGGAGGGCACCGACACCGCGGTGGTGATGCTGCCCGGCCGGGTCGCCGGGGACGGGCTCACCTCGTCGGTGGTGACGGCGCTGCTCGCCGCCGGGGCGTTCGCCGCGTTCCTGGCCACCTCGCTCGGCCTGCTGCTGGCGCTGGCCGGGGCGCTGGCGCACGACCTGATGCCGTCCGGGCTGCGCCGGCTGCGCCTGTCCGCCCTGGTCGCGGCCGCGGTGGTGGTGACCGCGGCGTTGTTCGCCGCGCGGATCGACGTCAGCGCGGCCGTCACGTCCTCGTTCGCGGTGGCGGCGTCGACGTTCTGCCCGCTGCTCGTGCTCGGCATCTGGTGGCGCCGGCTCACCGCCCGGGGCGCCGTGGCCGGGATGTCGGCGGGGCTGCTGAGCTCCCTCGGAGCGATGGTGCTGGCCGCCGTTCCGGGATCCCCGGTCCCGGCGGGGGGTAATGTCGCCCTACTGCTCTCCCAGCCCGCGTTGTGGTCGGTCCCACTCGCATTCGTGATCATGACCTCAGTGTCACTGACTGATCACGCTCCACCATGGACAGAAGATACGATGCTCCGGCTGCACCTGGCCGACAAGCATTAGGGAGATCGTGTCAAGACCGTTGGTCGCACGCTGTCGCGATCGGCGACGCGGTCGTCCACCGTTCGTCTCATCTGTCGGTTATGTGGCGCGTGCCCCTTTCGCGCGCATCGATGTGGCCCTTTCCTGAGCGCACCCGCGCCCGAAGCGCAGGACATGCAAGGAGGCACACGTGAGTACCACCGAGTCGACCGACGACCCGCCACCCCCGCCGGAGAACGGCTCCACGACCCACGGCACGGACTGGACGGCGATCCAGGCGGGCACGGACTTCCAGCAGCTGCGTAGCCGGCTGCGCGGGTTCGTGTTCCCGGTCACCGCCGCATTCCTGGCCTGGTATCTGCTCTACGTCCTGCTCGCCAGCTTCGCGCCCGGCTTCATGGCCACCAAGGTCCTGGGGAACATCAACATCGGTCTGATCTTCGGGCTGCTGCAGTTCGTGTCCACCTTCGCGATCACGATCGCCTACGTGCGCTTCGCCGACCGCAAGCTGGACCCGCTGGCGGAGAAGATCCGCGACGAGGTCGAGGGAGGCGGGACGCGATGATCCTGGCGCAGGCGAAGGGGATCGCGGGCGCCAACCCGCTCCTCAACATCTCGATCTTCATCGCGTTCGTGGTGATCACGCTCGGCATCGTGATCTACGTGAACCGCCGCGCGTCGGCCACGGCGTCGGACTTCTACACCGCCGGTGGTGGCTTCTCCGGACCGCAGAACGGCACCGCGATCGCCGGTGACTACCTCTCCGCGGCCTCGTTCCTGGGTATCGCCGGGGCGATCGCGGTCAACGGCTACGACGGGTTCCTCTACTCGATCGGGTTCCTGGTCGCCTGGCTGGTCGCACTGCTGCTGGTGGCGGAGCTGATGCGCAACACCGGCCGGTTCACGATGGGCGACGTGCTGGCGTTCCGGATGAAGCAGCGCCCGATCCGGGCCGCGGCCGCGACGTCCACGCTGGTGGTGTCGTTCTTCTACCTGCTGGCCCAGATGGCCGGCGCCGGTGGCCTGGTCGCGCTGCTGCTCAACGTGACCGGCGACCTCGCGCAGAACATCGTGATCGGCATCGTCGGCATCGTGATGATCGCCTACGTGCTGATCGGCGGGATGCGCGGCACCACCTGGGTTCAGATGATCAAAGCCGTGCTGCTGATCATCGGCACGTTGGTGATGACGATCTGGGTGCTGGCGCTGTTCGGCTTCAACTTCTCCGCGCTGCTCGGCGGTGCGGTGGACCGGGCCGGCGCGGCCGGTGAGGCGCTGCTCGGGCCGGGCAAGCAGTACGGCGTCTCGACCACGAGCACGATCGACTTCATCTCGCTGGGCATCGCGCTGGTGCTGGGCACCGCGGGCCTGCCGCACGTGCTGATGCGCTTCTACACCGTGCCCACGGCCAAGGAGGCCCGCAAGTCCGTCGAGTGGGCGATCTGGCTGATCGGCGGGTTCTACCTGCTCACGCTCGTGATCGGGTACGGCGCCGGCGCGCTGGTCGGCCCGGACACGATCAAGAACGCTCCGGGCAAGGTCAACTCGGCGGCGCCGCTGCTGGCCTACGAGCTCGGCGGACCGGTCCTGCTGGGCATCATCGCGGCCGTCGCGTTCGCGACGATCCTGGCCGTGGTGGCCGGTTTGACGATCACCGCGTCGGCGTCGTTCGCGCACGACGTCTACATCAACGTGATCAAGAAGGGCAAGGTCCAGGACGAACAGAAGGTCGAGGTGCAGGTGGCCCGCCGGACGGCCATCGTGATCGGCCTGGTCGCGATCGTCGGCGGCATCCTGGCCAAGAACCAGAACATCGCGTTCCTGGTGGCGCTGGCGTTCGCGGTGGCGGCCTCAGCGAACCTGCCGACGATCCTGTACTCGCTGTTCTGGAAGCGGTTCAACACCACCGGCGCGCTGTTCAGCATCTACGGCGGTCTGGCCAGCGCGATCATCCTGATCGTCTTCTCGCCGGCGGTGTCGGGCAGGCCGCCGACGGCCTCGACGCCGTCGATGATCTCGGGTGTGGACTTCTCCTGGTTCCCGCTGGCGAATCCGGGACTGGTGTCGATCCCGCTGTCGTTCATCCTCGGTGTCGTGGGCACCTACGTCGGCCAGAACAGGGCCGACAACACCAAGTTCGCCGAGATGGAGGTCCGGTCGCTGACCGGCGCGGGCTCCGAGCGGAAGGTCGCGGTGCACTAGCCGTACTAGCCCCCCACCGAGCTGCACCCGCACGCGGCCGAGCCGCGTCCCACCCGGTTCGTCCGGGCGGGGCGCGGGCTCGCTGCATTCCCCGGCGCGAGACACGCCCCCTCAGGACACCAGCCCGTGCCGGTGGGCGACGACGACCGCCTGCACCCGGTCCCGCAGCCCCAGCTTGCCGAGCACGCCGGAGACGTGGGTCTTGACCGTCGCCTCGCCGAGCAGCAGCTCGCCGGCGATCTCGGCGTTGGACAGCCCCCGTCCGATCAGGCGCAGCACCTCGGTCTCCCGGCCGGTGAGCCGGTCCAGGCCGGGCACCGGGCCCGGCGGGCGGGCGCGGCCGCCGAGCTCGGCGAGCACCCGGCGGGTCACCGACGGCGAGAGCAGCGCGTCCCCGCGGGACGCCGCGTGCACCCCGGCGATCAGCTCCGCCGGCGGCGCGGTCTTGAGCACGAACCCGCTCGCGCCCGCGCCCAGCGCGCGGAACACGTAGTCGTCGCGTTCGAACGTGGTCAGGATGACCACCCGGGTTCGCTCGCCGGCCAGCTCGAGGATCCGCTCGGTGGCCACCAGCCCGTCCGTCCCCGGCATCTGGACGTCGATCAGTGCGACGTCCGGCCGGTGCCGGAGCGCCGCGTCGAGGGCCTCCTGCCCGTCGGCGGCCTCGGCCACCACCTCGATCCCGGGCTCGCTCTCCAGGATCATCCGGAACCCGCGCCGCACCAGCTCCTGGTCGTCGGCGAGCAGCACGCGGATGGTCATCGCGGCCCCAGCACGGCGCACACCCGGAACCCGCCGGTGGCGAGCGGTCCGGCGTCGAGCCGCCCGCCGTGCAGGGCGACCCGCTCCCGGACCCCCACCAGGCCGCGGCCGCCGTCGCCGTCGCCGTCGCGGGACGTGCCGCGCCCGTCGTCGACCACCTCGACCTCGACGACGCCGGTGCCGCAGCGCACGTGCACCCGGGCGCTCGCCGGCCCCGCATGCTTGAGGGTGTTGGTCAGCGCCTCCTGCACGATCCGGTAGACGGACAGGCCGAGCCCGTCGTCGACCTCACCCGGGTCGAGGGTCAGCTCCACCGGTAGCCCGGCCCGGCGCACCTGCTCGACCAGCGCCGGCAACCGGGCCAGCCCGGGCGAGGGCTCGGTGATCGGCGGCGGGGCCCCGTCCGCGGGCAGGTCATCGGGGTCGGCCCGCAGGACCCCGATCGTGCGCTGCAGTTCGGCCACGGCCCGCCCGCTGCCGGCCTGCACGTCCGCGACGGCGGCGCGTGCGTCGTCCGGCCGGTCGTCGAACAGCCGCTGGGCCACACCCGCCTGGATCCCCATCAGCACGACATGATGGGCGACGACGTCGTGCAGCTCGCGGGCGATCCGGACCCGTTCCTCGAGGACGGCGCGCTGTTCGTTCACCCGGCGCTCCCGCGCGAGCTCGGCGTTGCGCTGCTCCAGCTCGGCGCGGTAGCCGTGCAGCCGCCGCGTCATCACCCCGAGGCTGCCGCCGATCAGGTACGGCAGCACGTTGAGCACCCCGAGCACCATCGCCGCCCCCACCGCGAGCTGCCCGAGCGCGACCGGGACCACGACGATCATCGTGGTCAGCAGCATCGCCGCCACCACGCTCCACACCGCCGGCCTGCGCGATCCGTACACCGCGGCGCTGTAGGTGCACACTCCCAGGATGAGCCAGGACATGATCTCGTTGGGCTGGGCAACCGCCCAGAACAGCTGGAAGTGCGCGACGCTGAGAAGCAGCACCGTGCACGGGAACCGCCTGCGCAGCAGCAGCGGCAGGCAGAACGCCGCCGCCCACGCCACGATCACCACCGGGCCGGGCGCCACACGTCCCACGACGTTCGGGGCGACGAGCACGATCTCGGATGACGCCCCGATCGCCAGCAGCACGGCGACCAGCAGGGCGTCCACGCCGAACGGGTTGCGCCGCAGCGCAGCCCGGGCGGACCCGACCGGGCCTGCGGTGTCCGGGATGTCGGTCATGGTGCACGAATCGTAGCGACGCCGTCCCGGGCCGTCCTCCGCCTCGCGGCGGATTCTCCGGCCCGGTCCGCCCGCCGGGAGGCGGAGCGGGAGGCGACCCGCGGCCGAGGCCACGGGCCCGCGGACCGTCCTAGCGTCGGTGTCGTCCGGGATCGCCGAGGAGGGGAGTGCGGCGATCGAGCAGACGAGGGTCGCACCGAAGGGGTCGCCATGACCGTGCACACACGACACCCACCGGAGACGGCGCGGCGGGGTCGCCGGCTGGTCGAAGGGACGGCGTTCGTCGCCGTGTGGGTCGTACTCGGCTACCTGCTGCCGATCGACGCGAACGCCTACCTGCTGCTCGGGGTGCCGCTGACGGTGGCGTTCCAGCTGCTGATCCGGCGCAGGCCGCTGCGCGAGCTCTGGATGCGCGACGGCGACCGGCCGTTCCGGCTGGACCGAGTGGTGCTCGCGGTGGCGGTCCTGCTGGTGGTGACCCCGATGCTGTCGATGGTCGACGCCGTCGCGTCCGGGACGTGGTCGGCGATCGCGTGGTCGCTCGCCGCGATCGCCGGCGCGGTCCCGGCTGCCTGGGCGCTGCGCAGCACCGGCCTGCTCGCCACGCTGCGCGCGGCCCTGCCGACGCTGCTGGTCGGGATCCCGCTGCTGGCCCTGCTGCTCGGGGTCCCGCTGCTGATGAGCGGCCGCCCGGTGGATCCGCTCGCGATGCTCGGTCACGGGGTGTACTGGGCGCTGCTCTACCTGCCGGTCGTGTTCATCCTGGAGGAGGTGGCGTTCCGCGGGGCGATCGACGCGCACGTCCAGCACCCCGGCGAGGGGCGCGGACCCGGTACCGCGCTGTTCGTCTCGGTGCTGTGGGGCCTGTGGCACCTGCCGATCTCCCCGACGACCGGGCTGCCGATCTGGGTGACGGCGATCCAGGTGGTGCTGGTCAGCGTCCTGATCGGGATCCCGATGTCCTACGCCTGGCGGCGGACCGGCTCGCTCGCGCCCTCCGGCCTGGCACACGCGGTCTACAACGGGATCCGCAACGCGCTGCTGACCTGAGCACGCCCGCGAGTGACGCGCCATGGAGTTCCGCTACGCGCCCGGGCCCCATGGCGCGTCATTCGGCCCCAGGACAGCGGGCGGGATGGAGCCGAGTGACGCACCATTGACGCTGATCCACGTCGCGAGCGACGTGGCGCGACACTCGACACCCGGCCTCTACCCCGCCACCCGCGGGACCGAGGCGAGCAGGGCGTGCAGGCCCTCGCCGTCGAGGAGGTCGGCCGGGCGCAGCGTGACGCCCGGGCGGACGTAGTGGAACGCCGCACGCACCCGCTCCGGCGGCACGCCCTGCAGCGCTGCCCAGGCCAGCCGGTACGCCGCGAGCTGCACACTGACCGCACGCTCGCGCTCGCCCTCCGGCGGTGCGCCGGTCTTCCAGTCCACGACCGTCCAGCCTCCGTCCGGGTCGGCGAACACGGCGTCCATCCGTCCGCGCACCGCCACCCCGGCCACCACCGACTCGAACGACACCTCCACCTCGACCGGCACCCGGTCGGCCCACTCCGATTCCAGGAACGCGTCCTGCAGCTCGGCCAGCGCGTCGTCACCGGAGGCGTCGTCGTCCGCGGCGCCGGGCAGCTCGTCGAGGTCGAGCAGCCGGACCGCGCCGAAGCGCTGCTCGAGCCAGGCGTGGAACGCGGTGCCGCGGCGGGTGTGCGGGTTGGGCGGCAGCGGCACCGGGCGGCGCAACCGCACCGCGAGCGCGTCCGGGTCGTCGGCCAGCTCGACGAGCTGACTCACCGACACCCGTCCGGGCAGCAACACCGTCGGGCGACGGGCGGCCGCTGCCCGCTCGGCCAGCAGCACGTCGACGTCGGCGGCCCAGCCCTCCGGGTCCTCCTCGGTCGGGTCCACCGGCTCGGCCGGCAGGTCCAGGCTGAGCTGGTCGGGCGAGGCCGTGCGCCCGCGCCGCGACGACGCCGGGCGGGCGCGGCGGCGCAGCGCGTCGTGCACCAGGTCGGCGCCGGCACGGACGTCGGTGCCGCGCTCGCCGAACGGGTCCGGCGGCCACGGCGCGGTGTGCGTCGTGCCCAGTGCCGGGTTGCCCGCGTCCGCCTCGGGCGGTGGTGCCCACTGCTCCAGCACACCGACCTCGGAGCCGCCGGGACCCTCCAGGATCTCGGCGATCTCGGTCAGGAACGCCGAGGGCTCTTTCGGTTTCTCGCCGGTCGCGGGCCAGCGGTGCCCGGAGACGAGCAGCGTGTGCTCGGCCCGGGTGAGCGCCACGTAGAACAGGCGCCGTTCCTCGGCGAGGCGGCGCACGTCGAGGGCCTCGTCGTGTTCCTTCACGGCGAGCTCGAGCTGCTTGCGGTCGCCGCCCGGGGGCAGGTACAGGCCGGGTAGATCGTCGGCGTCGCCGCGCAGCGGCACCGGCAGGTCCGACGGGTCCTTGAGCCAGCTGCCGGACATCTTGCGGCCCGGGAACACCTGCGAGACCAGGTGCGGGACGGCCACGATCTCCCACTCCAGGCCCTTGGCCGCGTGCACGGTGAGGATCTGGACCCGGTCCGGCGCGACCTCGATCTCGCCCGGGGTGAGCCCGTCCTCGGCCTTCTCCGCGGTCTCCAGGTAGTCCAGCAACGCGGGCAGCGTCGCGACCTGGGCACCGGTCGAGAACTCCGCGACGACGTCGGCGAACGCGTCCAGGTGCGCCCGCCCGGCGGGGCCGGGGCGGGCCGCGGTCTCCACGTCGAGCAGCAGCACCCGCTCGGTGTCGGCCACCAGATCGGTCAACGGCGCCGAGGCCCGCGCGCGCAGCAGCGACAGCTCCCGGCCGAGGCGACGGATCCGGTCGAACCCGGCCTCGGAGTAACGGGCCGGCTCCCCCGGGTCGTCGAGGGCATCCACCAGGCCGGCCTGCTCGGCGTGTTCACCGGGCAGCGCGCCCAGGGCGAGGTCCTGCGGGGACAGCGGCCCGGGTCGCACGGCCGGCCGCGGGACGAGCTCGCGGGCCCGGGTCCACAACGCGGCGAGGTCGGCGACCCCCAGCCGCCAGCGCACGCCGGTGAGCAGCCGCACCGCGGACGGCCCGGCCAGCGGATCGGCCACCACCCGCAGCGCGCTGATCAGGTCACGCACCTCCGGGGTGTCGAGCAGCCCACCCAGGCCGACGACCTCGACCGGCAGCCCGCGCGCCCGCAGCGCCGCGGCCAGGGCGTCCATGTCGGCGCGGCGGCGCACCAGGACCGCTGCGGTCGGCGGCGTTCCCCGCTGCTCGGCGGTGGAGTGCCAGCGCGACGCCACACCGTCGGCGACCCAGTCCACCTCGGTCGCGACGTCGGGCAGCAGCGCGGCCCGGACGTCGCCGGGTGCGGCCTTCGGCGCGGACCGCAGCTCACCGACCTCGATCGCGCCCGGGCCGGTGCGCAGGTCCTCGGAGACCCGGTTGGCCAGCCTCAGCACCTCGGCCGGGTTCCGGAAGCTGGTGAGCAGGCCGTACACGTCGGCCGGGTCGCCGTCGGCGGTCGGGAAGTCGGTGCGGAAGCGGGCCAGGTTGCCCGCACTGGCCCCACGCCATCCGTAGATCGATTGGCAGGGGTCACCGACCGCGGTGACCGAGCAGCCGTCGTCGGCGGTATCGATGGGCGCTCCGCTGCGCTGCGCGCCGGAGCCCTCACCGGGGACCCGGCCGAACAGCGCGCGCAGCAGCACCCGCTGGGCGTGCCCGGTGTCCTGGTACTCGTCGAGCAGCACGGCGCGGAACTGGCCGCGCTCGATCCGCCCCACCTCCGGGTCCGCCTCGGCGATCCGGGCGGCCAGCGCCATCTGGTCGGCGAAGTCCATCGCCTGCTCGGACTGCTTGCGTGCGGCGAACTCCTCGACCAGCGGCAGCAGTTCGCAGCGCATCTTCTGGGCCGCGATCCATCCCTTGTAGGTCGCCGACGGCTCGGCGCGCTGCCCCTTGCCGCGCGGCGCCCGCTCCAGCGCGGCGATCATGTCCTCGGCCAGCCGGCGCACGTCCCGGGCCTGCCCCAGATGCTCGCCGAGCTCCCCGGACAGCGCCAGCACGTATCCGGTGACGGTGGCCGGCACCCGGTCGATCTCCAGGTCCGCGGCCCAGCTCGAGACGACCCGGTGCGCGAGCTGCCAGACCGCGGTCGGCCCGAGCAGCCGTGACGCGGGCTCGGCCGGCAGCCGCAGCGCGTGCTCGGAGACCAGCCGTCCGGCGTAGGCGTGATAGGTCGACACGGTCGGCTCCCCGGCCAGCAGCGCCGCCCGCCGCGCACCCCCGGGGTCGATGTCGTCGAGAAGACGAGAAGAGGCCAGACGGCGCAGCCGGGACCGCACCCGGGTACCGAGCTGCTGGGCCGCCTTGCGGGTGAACGTCAGGCCGAGAACCTCCTCGGGCATCGCCTGCCCGGTGGCGACCAGCCACACCACCCGGGCCGCCATCGTCTCGGTCTTGCCCGCACCGGCGCCCGCCACGACGAGGGCGGGGCCGATCGGGGCGGCGATGACGGCGGCCTGCTCCTCGGTCGGGGCCGGCAACCCGAGCGCGACCGACAACGCGGCCGGGGTCAGGCCACCCGGCGCCGGGCCATTCGACGCCGGGCCATTCGACGCCGGGCCGTACGACGTCGGGCCGTACGACGTCGGGTCACACGACGTCAGGTCCGGGTCGTCCGGCAGGTTCGGTGCCACGGAAGGTTTGTACCCCCCGGCACCGACAGTCTCGGTGACGGGCGCCCGGGTCAGCCCTGCTTCGAGATGCGGGCCCAGTCCACCTGCAGCGCGACGTTGTCCGGGGTCGCCGCGTCCGGCGCCGGCATCCAGTCCTTCGCGGGCCCCTGATCGAGCTGGATGCACAGGTGCATCGGTGTGCTGGGGATGACCTTCTTGTCGGTCGTCTCCCAGGCCTTCACCCCGTCGACGAACCAGGTCACCCGGTCCGGCAGCCACTCCATGGCGAACGTGTGCCACTGCGTGAAGTCCCCGGCCCGGTTGGTGCCGACGATCTGGTTGTCCTCGCCGTAGTGCACGAACGCCGTGGCCTCGGTCCGCTTCTCGCTGGGCACCTCCATCATGTCCAGCTCGCCGTCGGAGGGGAAGTTCTCGGAGTCCGGCCACAGCAGGATCGCCGAGCTGTACCCCTTGCCGGCCGTGGTGCGGGCCCGGAACTCCCAGCGGCCGTAGAGCTGCCCGGTGCCCATCGCCATCCCGCCGGACGTACCGCCGTCGAGCCGCGGCTGCGCGGTGATCGTCAGCAGCCCGTCACGCTGACTGATCGCGGACGGGCGGCGCAGGCCGTTGCCGAACCCGCCGACCGAGTCGTAGGTGCTCCACTTGGCCGTGTCCAGGGCCGGGGCGTCGAACTCGTCACCGCCGGCCGGGACCCAGCCGGCGGGCGCGGCCTGGGCGGCGGGCGCGGCCTGGGCGGTCGGGGCGAGCAACGCCAGCGCGGCCAGCGCCGCGACGGCGACGACCGCCGCTCCGACACGTCGGGAACGTAGGGGGTGCAGGTGCACTGGGTTCAGGCGCACAGGGTTCCGGCGCACGACGATCTCCTTCGCGCACCGGGGTGGGGGCGACGCGCCCGCGTCGGGGGGCAGGCGCGGTGGGGAGAGCGTCCGGCGGCACGGAAAATATACCGCTACCGATCTCGGCACCATCACGGAGATCCAATATCGCTGCAGGTCACGAGCGGAACACTGGCGGTCACAGACAGATATCTTCATGGCCGCCGAACGGACTTATAAAATAGTGCAAATGGCCTATTCCCGCGACGTCCGCAGCCCCGGACTGAGGGACAACGCGGGCCCGTCTGCGCGCCGAGCAGCCGACCATCTCGGCCATACGAAGATCTCGATGGCGGGGAGGATGCGCGCACCGCGGCCCATGAGCCGTCGCCATGCATGTGCCGCACGACCGTGACACTCGTAGCGACCTACGCGACCGAAGCCACACTCGTTGCGACACCACCTGCCCCGGCGCGTCGCCCCGCGGGGCATGTTGCGTCGCCACGGGGCCCGTCCCCGGCGAAGCGCGCTTAGGCTGCGGCGTTGAGCCGAGGTTCCCGTGCCGGGAGGGGTTCTACGGCCGAGGCCCGTCGATCAGGTGGAAGCCTCAGGGCGCGGATTCACGGCGCCTCGCCCGGAAGTTCATCCAGGCAATCAGCCCGAGCACGATCCCGGCGCCCGTGACCGCCCCCCAGAGCGTCGAGGCACTGAACTCCTCGTCGGTCCCGCGAACCGCCATCCCGGCCACCATCACGACGACGAGCACGAGGTACGGAACCATCCGCCACCGGGGCATCCGCATCCCCTCGGTGGCCCGGACACCGAGCCGCTCCGCGTACACCATGCAGACCAGCGACGGCACACCGACAACGCCGATCATGACCATCATGTAGGGCCGCGCCGGTGGCCCACCGATCCAGACCATGGCCGCGGCGGCGGCGAGCCCGAGCCCGAGCATCAACTGGAACCCGACGGCCGACGCCTCGTTCCAGACGTCACGCCTGCGCTCCTCCCGGTAGAACGGGTTGCTCAGGTCCCCCACCGCGCCCGCCGCGCGGACGAACCAGCCGTCGCGCTCCATCTCGTCGTCCATTCCCGTGCCCTCCCCTTCGCCACGCCGCGACGTGGACTCATTCCGACGATCCGGCCGCGCGTCCCGCCGTCCGGCCGACCTCCGACCCGGCCCCGGACCCGGATCCGGACCCGGATCCGAACAGCCCTTCGACGGTGCCCTCGAGCGCCCCTGCGATGGCCAGCGCCAGATACACCGATGGCGCGTAGTCGCCGGCCTCGACGGCCACGACCGTCTGCCGGGTCACCCCGACCTGAGCGGCCAGTTCGGCCTGCGTCATTCCGGACGCCGTCCGGGCCGTGCGAACGGCGTTGCGCCGCCCTCTCGCCGATGTCCGCCCCACGTCAAGAGTGTCAAGGAAACCAGACATTGTGTCAAGTAAGATGGACATCGCTCCCGGAACGGTCGGGAATGCGGACGGCGCCGAGGACGTCGTAGAGATCATGAGTGTGGAACTGGGCCGATACGGCATCTGGCAGCACGCAGGCCTGCTGACCCCCGAGCTGGCGCGCGAGATCGAGTCCCTCGGTTTCGGCGCGATCTGGATCGGCGGATCGCCTCCCGGCGACCTGGCGCTGGCCGAGTCGCTGCTCGACGCCACCGACCGCCTCGCCGTGGCCACCGGCATCGTGAACATGTGGTCCACCCCGGCCGAGGAGGTAGCGCCCTCCTACCACCGGATCGAGGCGAGGCACCCCGGCCGGTTCCTGCTGGGTGTGGGCGTCGGGCACCCGGAGGCCACCAGCGACTACACCCGTCCGTACGCCACCGTCGTCGAGTACCTGGACGCGCTCGACGCCGCGGAGGTCCCGGTGGCCGGGCGGGCGCTCGCCGCGCTCGGCCCGAAGGTCCTGGCGCTCTCCGCGGAGCGCACCGCGGGCGCGCACCCGTACCTGACCACCCCGGAGCACACCCGGGAGGCGCGCGAGCTGCTCGGCGCCGGCGTGCTGCTCGCCCCCGAGCACAAGGTCGTCCTGGACGACGACCCGGTGCAGGCCCGCGAGATCGGCCGCCCCGCCGTGCGCAAGCCCTACCTGGGCCTGCGCAACTACGTGAACAACCTCAAGCGCCTCGGCTGGGCGGACGCCGACATCGCCGACGGCGGCAGCGACGCCCTGATCGACGCCCTGGTCGCGCACGGCGAGCCGGACGCCGTCGCGGCGCGGCTGAACGAGCACATCGCGGCCGGCGCCGACCACGTCTGCGCGCAGATCCTCACCACCCGCGGCGCCGACCTGACCCCGGGCCTCCGCCGTCTGGCCGGGGCTCTGGGCCTGAGCTGAACGCCGGGCCCGGCGCGGAGACGATCACGAAGGTTGATGAAACCTGGGCCGCTCCGCGTCGGGCCCGTCTCCGCGGCCGACCTTCTCGGTAGCCTCGAGCCGGTGCGCGTCGCCCCGGCCCCCCTGCTCGGACCGCTGCGTCGTCCCGCGCCGCCCGTGGCCGGGGCCGCGTTCGGAGTGTTCGCGTTGCTCGGTCTCCGGTACGCGGGGGACGCGAACGCGGGGCGGGTCGACACGAACACCGAGAACGCCGTCGATGCGGTCACCGGATCGCACTGGCGGTTCGTCGGGTGGGTGATCGAGTTCGGGTCGCCGCCGTTCGTGGTGCTTGCCGGCGGGCTGCTCGCCGGGCTGTGCCTGCTGCTCGGACGACGGCGCCTGGCCGTGCTGGCGATCGTCGGGCCAGGGTTGACCGGCCTGGCCACCACGCTGTCCAAGCCGGTGTTCGGCCGGACGATCGGCGAGCCGGCCGGGTTCGCCTACCCGAGCGGGCACACCGGAGGTGCGACGGCGATCGCGCTGGTCGCGGCATTGCTGCTGGTCAGCTTCGTGCCCGCCGGACGGGGCGCGGCCCTGGCGATGGTCGGAGCCGTCGCGTTGCTGGCCGGTGGCGCGGTCGGCACCGGGATGGTGACGATCGGGGCGCACTACCCCACCGACACCGTCGGCGGCTTCTGCATCGC
This sequence comes from Pseudonocardia sp., assembly GCA_030451825.1. Taxonomy (GTDB): domain Bacteria; phylum Actinomycetota; class Actinomycetes; order Mycobacteriales; family Pseudonocardiaceae; genus Pseudonocardia. The sequence continues at coordinate 16,830 of JAKDNL010000091.1, forward strand.
GATCGCGATCGGGCTTGGCTCGGCGCTGGTCATCGACCGGTTCGCCGACCGCAGGGCCGACCGGAAGCGCCCGATCCGGATCAACCCCGGGCCCCCGACGGCGGTCTGAGCCGGCCCGGCCGGACGGCGCACGCGCGTCGATTCAGTGTTCAATCCGAGAGCACCGATCGGCCCGGTTCGACGGCCGGGCAGCTGGTCCGCACGGGGCAGCGGTCGCAGTCCGGCCCGACCCGGGCCACGAACACCGCGCCGGACGCGTCGTCGGCGCACTGCAGGACCACGTCGCGCCAGCGCTCGGCGTCGTCCGGGTCGAGCGGATCCTGCGACGGTTCCTTGGGCTGCCC